>JAZSEL010000060.1:0-16309 GCA_045531685.1 Lachnospiraceae bacterium
CATGGTGTTCGGACAGATGAACGAGCCACCGGGAGCGAGAATGCGTGTTGGTCTTACAGGACTTACCATGGCGGAATATTTCCGTGATAAAGGTGGAAAGGACGTATTGTTATTCATCGATAATATCTTCCGTTTCACACAGGCAGGTTCTGAAGTATCTGCGTTATTGGGACGTGTGCCTTCAGCCGTAGGTTACCAGCCTACATTGCAGACAGAAATGGGTGCTTTACAGGAACGTATCACTTCCACAAGAAATGGTTCCATTACATCCGTTCAGGCTGTATACGTACCGGCGGATGACTTAACTGACCCGGCTCCTGCTACAACGTTCGCACACTTGGATGCGACTACCGTACTTGACCGTAGTATCGTAGAAATGGGTATTTATCCGGCGGTAGATCCGCTTGGCTCTACATCCCGTATCCTTGACCCTCGTGTAGTTGGGGAAGAACATTATCAGGTAGCCCGTGGCGTACAGGAAATCTTACAGAAGTACAAAGAATTACAGGATATCATTGCCATCCTTGGTATGGATGAATTATCAGAAGAAGATAAATTGGTTGTTGCCAGAGCGAGAAGAGTACAGAGATTCTTATCCCAGCCGTTCTTCGTAGCAGAACAGTTTACCGGTACAGAAGGTAAATATGTTCCGATTCAGGAAACAATCCGTGGCTTCAAGGAAATCATTGAAGGTAAACACGATGATATTCCGGAAGGTTACTTCCTTAATGCGGGAACCATTGATGACGTACTTGCCCGTGTGAAATAACGGCGGAAAGGTATGGTTGTTATATGGCAGACGAGAATAAAAAATTCACCCTGAAAATCATCACTCCGGACCGTATGTTTTACGAAGGAGATGCGGATATGGTGGAGTTTAATACAACGGAAGGTGAAATCGGTATTTATAAGAATCATATTCCTATGACCGTAATCATTAAGCCGGGAGTATTAACCATCACCGATGGGGATACACAAACAAAAGCAGCTCTGCATGCGGGATTTGTAGAAATCTTACAGGAGAGCGTTACGATTTTAGCAGAAGTCATTGAATGGGCGGATGAAATCGACGAAAAACGTGCAGAAAGTGCTTTGGACCGTGCACAGGAAAGACTTCGTGCAAAGGATCCGAAGACAGATATTGCCCGTGCCGAAACAGCACTTCTTCGTGCTATGGCTCGTATTAATGCAGTAAAGTAACGGTGCTTGCATAATGAAATATATGGGACGGAACAACATATTTGTGGCTGACGTGACCTAAGGCTCACAAATATGTTGTTCCGTCCCTTTATATTTTCATTATGCAAGCACCTGTTAGTTTACTACGAATATACTAGAAGCAAGAGCGACGAAGGAGTATTATTTTGCGACGAGATATTATTTTGCCGTTTTACATGGCATACCCATACCAGTACGGATACGAAGAACAGACAAGAAGGATGCAAGATTTGGAATACATGCAGCAGCTTTACCCACAGGAAGCAAAAAATATATTACGAAAAGTTGTATACCATTTAGACCCGATAGATTACAAAGGAAGCTTTTTATATGACGAGTACCCGGATCAATTACAACTATATAGAGTTGTCGCTTCCATATTTGCGGAAATGAAAAAAGAAAATCGTGATAAAGGAGAGGATTGGTCTGCTGAACGAGAGATGTGGCTGCAGGATATGATTAAGTTGGTTCTTTATCAGGAACTATTCAAACGTCGTTATAAGAATTCCTATTAAGTGAATACTATATTGGGTATTGCTTTTCCCATTCCTTCGCTAGCCGGTATTTTCGCCTGTGGGGACTGAGAAATAGTTCTGTACGCGACCCTCTGTTAACGCCGGTACTTGGCGAGGTTTTTTCGAGCCTAGTACCGTTGCGTTATAAAGGGAGCGAAAGCGTGTCGCACACAGAACTATTTCTCGGCCCCCACAAGCCAAAAAATGGCTTGTGAAATTAGGGAAAAAACAGTACACTATATAGGATAACGAAGGAAGTAAAGGAAGGACGTATGGCTAGAAACTGGATTAGGCGAATTATCATATTGCTGGTATTTGTTGTGTCTCTCATTGGGTTTTCCATAGGGATGAATAAGGGAAATACCGATATGACAATAGAGATGCCTGAGGCGACTTTTCCTATCGCATATATTACTATTGATAATCAAAGAGTCAATGAAATGCACGGGTATGCAAAGCGTATGGATGCGGCAACCCTGCGGGATACGATAACTCCTATTGGAGAGGACAGAGAACTGGCATTTCAGATTGATTTGTACGAACAGGAAATAGGAGAAGTCAGATTTGAAGTCCGAAATGTGGACGGTACAAGATTAATTGAGGATACAAGAGTAACCGATTATTACAAGGAAGACGGAACTCTGTATGCGGCAGTGAATCTAAAGGACTTAATTGAAGAAAAGGTAGAGTATAATTTTATTCTCATCCTGACGCGAAAAGACGGAAAAGAAATCTATTATTACACTCGGGTGATTCAGGGCAACAATACTCTGGCCGGTGAAAAACTGGCATATGTGTTGGATTTTCATGAAAAAACCTTTGACAAGGAAGCGGCCAAGGAATTAACGGTTTATCTGGAATCCAATTCGGATGGCAATAATTCCGATTTTGGAAATGTGGATATTCACAGCAGTCTGGATCAGGTGAGTTGGGGAGATTTAAAGGTCCGTGAGGTTACCGAGCCCTCCGTCAGCATATGCGAGTTGGGGAAAAACACAGCTTCCCTTAAACTGCAGACCATTGTAGAAACAAAGGAAGGGAAAATTACCAACACATACCGGGTACAGGAATTTTACCGGATTCGTTATTCTACAGAACGGTTTTTCTTGCTGAACTTCTACCGGACGATGGAAGAAATTTTTCCTATGGAAAAGAATTCGTTTGCCAATAATAAAATCATGCTTGGAATCCAGAAGGACGGGATTCAAATGGCAGAAAGTGAAGGCGGTAGTATTCTGGCATTTACCAATGCAGGAAGAATTTACAGCTATAATACGGATGAAAATAAATTGGCACAGCTTTTTGCCTTTATGGATGGAGAGCATTTTGATGCCAGAACTTATTATGATTATTCCGATGTTAAAATTTTGGACGTAGAAGAAAACGGAAATGTGGCATTTATGGTATATGGCTACATGAACAGGGGAACCCATGAGGGAGAAGTGGGAATAGAGGTCTGTTACTATAACAGTTTATCCAACACGGTAGAAGAACAGATTTTTATTGCTTATGATAAATCTCCGCAGATTTTATTAAAGGATATCGGGGATTTTGCTTATGTGAATAAGAACAATGAACTGTTCGCTTACATGGATGGTGCCATATATAAAGTAAATATTGAGACAAAATCGTATGAGATTATTGTATCCGGTCTTCATGAAGATACTTTTTATGTATCCCAGAATGATCAGATGGTAGTTTGGCAGGAAACGGATAACCAGTTAACATTAATGAATCTGAATACGGAGAAGATTACCCGGATTCAGGTAAATGATGAAGAAAACTGCAGGGCCATCGGATTTATGAATGAGGATGTGGTATACGGAATCGCCAACAGGCAGGATGTGAGTCTGGATAAATTGGGCACATCCATATTCCCTATGAAGAAATTGGTCATTGAAGGGGCGAATGGTTCTGTTTTAAAGGTATATGAAAATGAGAATATCTATGTAATGGATGGAGAGATTAAGGACAATCAGTTGAATTTGACCCGTGTGGAAGGCATCCGTGAGACGGTGGAGGAACCGGAAGAAGAGTCAGCAGAAGAGGAAGAAACCACCGTACAGGAACCGGCACCTCTGGGCAAATTGGTGGAATTGGTTCCGATTGTAGATGATCAGATAACCAGTAATAGCAAAATAGAAGAGGGAACCAATAAAAAGACCACGGCGGTTACGGATTTATATGAAACCATCCATCAGATTGAAGTAAAAAAGGAAATCGACACAAAGGGAATTAAGTTTTTAACTCCTAAGGAAGTTCTTTTTGAAGGTGGCAGAAGATTAGAGGCGGAAAACAATCCGGAAATGACAAAGGAAAGATATCTGGTATATACAAAGGGTGAGATATCCAATATTTTCTCCGACATTTCAACGGCAGTTGCCTATGCTTACGAGAATGTAGGAACCGTTTTGGATTATTATGGAAACGAAATCTATAAGCGTGGAGAAACGGTGGAACGTAATCAGATTATGGCGATTCAGGAAGCCAAGATTACGGAGGAAAAGGATTCCATGGCAGTATGTCTGGATACAATCCTGCAGCTGGAAGGGATTTCCAGAAATACGGAATATATGTTACAGCAGGGACAGAATGCACAGGAAATTCTGGAAAACAATTTAAAGGATTATGATATTCTGAATTTGACAGGTTGTCCGATGGATGTAGCGCTTTATTATATGAACCTGGATATTCCGGTATTGGCACGGCAGGGAAATAATTCCTATGTATTGCTCATTGGATTTAACCAACACAATGTGGTGCTTTTTGATCCGGAAATAGGGAAGATATTTAAGCATGGAATGAACGATTCCCGTGAAATGTTTGAAAAGAACGGCAATTGTTTTGTAACGTATGCAAGACGGAACAGTGGCGAGTAAAGGGATACTATTGAATAAATGAAAAACCGGTAATCTGTGGCTAACGTGACCTAAGGCACACAGATTACCGGCTTATTTTTTTTGCTACTATTCCCTGCGACTGTTAAGGAAAGAGTACGTTTCGGTATTTTTGTAAAGAAAAGAGAAGAATCATTCCTAACACTCCGCAGGAGATGATTTCCCCTAGGGTAACGGTTACAAAGGAAAACCATAATGGCTGTATGCCATAGGCGTATAACAGGACGAAAGGAATAATAATGCCATTGGATACGATGGGACCAATCGGTGCAGCCCATTTGTATCTACGTAAAGCATAAGTGACAAGCGAGCCGATTAATGTAGCCAGACTTCCAAAAATAATATCAGGAAGAGCACAACCGGTTAAGAGATTGCTTAACAGACAACCTATGAATAACCCGGGTATGGCAGAAACTGCAAAATAGGGAAGTATGGTAAGACTTTCCGAAAAGCGGACCTGAATGGCATAATTGGCAAGGCCCATGGCATTGGCAATAAATGTCAACACAATGTAGAGAGCAGCAATGATAGCTGCCTGAGTGAGGGATGCCGTACGGATACGGCCTGTCAGATTGTTTTTCATATTGTTTTCTCCTAGTTTTGTTTTACGTGTGGATGGTCACGAACACACGGATAAAGGGAACAATATCCCTTGTTATGATTCATAACGTTGTAAGTATAGCATGGGAGAGAGGAATGTCAAGATGGAAAAGTTGGAATTTCTTTCGTTCATTTCACAGTAATTTCATATTTTATTAAAGCGAATAGTGATATACTATAATAGTTGGATAAAAATGTAAGATGTTGCAGGAGATGGGTATATGATACGTACATTAACAAAATACATAGGAAACTACAAGAGAGCTTCCATTCTGACACCATGTTGTATGGTGCTGGAGGTGCTTATGGAAGTATTGATTCCTTTTGTGACCGCAGCGATTATTGATAAAGGAATAGAAGCGGGTGATATGCAAAAGATTCTGCTATATGGCGGTCTTATGGTAATTATGGCATTATTCAGCCTTTGCTTCGGTGTATTAGGGGGAAAATACGGTGCAGAAGCTTCTGCAGGCTTTGCCTGTAACTTAAGGGAAGCGATGTATGAAAACATCCAGACCTTTTCCTTTTCCAATATTGATAAATTTAGTACAGCCGGATTGATTACCCGTATGACAACGGATGTGAGTAATGTCCAGATGGCATACCAGATGATTTTAAGAATTGCCGTGCGCTCACCAATGACATTAATTATCAGTATCGTTATGTGTTTTGTGATTAATGTCCGATTAAGTTGTATCTTTTTGGTGGCAGCAATTGTTTTGGGAGTAGCCTTATTCCTCATTGTAAGAGTTACTATGAAGCTGTTTAAAGCAGTATTTGAAAAATACGATGAGTTAAATGCTTCTGTGCAGGAAAATGTATCTGCCATCCGTGTGGTAAAAGCATTTGTAAGAGAAGAACATGAAAACAATAAGTTTATTGCAGCAGCAAGTAATCTCTATCATATGTTTGTCAAAGCAGAATGTATGATTATCCTGAATAACCCGATTATGATGTTTGTTGTGTATTGCTGTATGATTGGCTTGTCATGGTTCGGGGCACAGTTCATTGTTGCAGGGGACCTGACAACCGGTGAGCTTACCTCGCTTTTCAGTTATGTAATGAGTGTACTTTCATCCTTAATGATGCTGTCCATGATTTTTGTTATGTTAACCATGAGCGCAGCCAGTGCAAAGCGTATCGCAGAGGTATTGGAAGAAAAAGCAGATATCGTGAATCCGGAGAATCCGATTATGAAAATTGAGGACGGAAGTATTGTATTTGACAATGTAGATTTCTCTTATAAGCATGGAAGCGGAGAAAAGACATTAAAGGATATCAATATTTCCATAAAGAGCGGTGAAACCATTGGAATTATTGGTGGAACCGGCTGCGGAAAGTCCACATTGGTTAATTTAATCAGCCGTCTGTACGATGTTGACCAGGGTACGGTTTATGTGGGTGGCAAGGATGTCCGCAGGTATGATTTGGAGACTCTGCGTAATGAAGTGGCTGTAGTTTTGCAGAAGAATGTACTGTTTTCCGGAACAATTCTTGACAATCTGCGTTGGGGAAAGGAAGATGCCACACTAGAAGAATGTATGGAAGTGTGTAAGCTTGCCTGTGCGGATGAATTTATTGAAAGAATGCCGGATAAATATGATACATGGATTGAACAGGGTGGTACCAATGTGTCCGGAGGTCAGAAGCAGAGATTATGTATTGCACGGGCATTGTTAAAGTCGCCAAAGATACTGATTCTTGATGATTCCACCAGTGCAGTGGATACGGCAACGGATGCAAAAATCAGGGAGGCTTTTGCTAAGACGATACCGGGAACGACGAAATTAATTATTGCCCAGAGAATTTCCAGTGTACAGGATGCAGACCGCATTCTTGTAATGGAAAACGGAAGTATTGATGGATTTGGTACACATGAAGAATTATTGGCAGGCAATTTGATTTATCAGGAAATATATGAAACCCAAACGAAGGGTGGCGGTGATTTTGATGAGCCGGGCAGAGAAGGAAAGGAGGAATAAGTATGGCAAACGAGAAAGTTCGTGAAGTAAAACCCATGCGGGGACGCAGAGGTCCCGGAGGTCCGAAACCTAAGGTTGAAAACCCGGGTATGATTATGAAACGCCTGATGGGATATGTATTTTCAAAGTATAAATTCCATTTTGCAGCGGTAATTGTTTGCATCCTGCTGTCCTCTTTGATGACTCTTAGAGGAACCTGGTTTATGCAGTCTTTGATTGATGATTATATCATTCCGTTAACGAAGGCGGATAATCCGGATTTCGGACCTTTAGGGAAAGCATTGGCTTCCTTGGCATTGACTTATGGAATCGGAATTGCAGCAGGGTATACCTATAACCGTATTATGGTAAATGTGGCGCAGGGAACGATGAAAAAACTGCGTATTGATATTTTTACCCATATGGAATCCTTGCCGATTAAATATTTTGATACCCATGCCCATGGAGATATCATGTCAGTGTATACCAATGACGTAGATACCCTGCGGCAGTTAATCGGTCAGAGTATTCCACAGATTGTTAACTCACTGATAACCGTCCTTTCTACATTTGTAATGATGGTAGTTTTGGATATCCCGTTAACCATTATTACCGTAATTATGGTTGTGGTATCCATGGTGATTTCTGCAAAACTGGCAGCTAAGTGCGGAGGCTATTTTGTAAAACAGCAGAAGGATTTGGGAAATGTAAATGGATACATTGAAGAAATGTTACAGGGACAGAAAGTGGTAAAAGTATTCTGTCACGAAGAAAAGAATTACGAAGAGTTCAGTAAAAGAAATAATGAATTACGTGACAGTGCATACAATGCCAATAAAGTAGTGAATGTCATGGGACCGGTCAATAACAATCTGGGACATTTAAGTTATGTTATCTGTGCCGTAGTTGGTGCCATGCTTACCCTTTCGCAGATAACAGGCCTTACCATTGGTGGCTTGGTTACATTCCTTACCCTTAATAAAAACTTTTCCATGCCGATTAATCAATTAACGCAACAGATGAACAGTATTATTATGGCGTTAGCAGGTGCGGATAGAGTCTTTAAACTCTTAGATGAAAAGCCGGAGGAAGATGAGGGTTATGTAGAACTTGTCAATGCCGCAGAATCAGAAGACGGAACGCTTACAGAGGTGGAAGAGAGAACCGGCATCTGGGCGTGGAAGCATCCGCATAAGGCAGAAGGAACTGTTACGTATACCCGCCTGAGAGGCGATATCGTATTTGATGATGTTGATTTTGGATATACCGACGAAAAGATGGTACTCCATAATATTGATTTATTTGCCACACCGGGTCAGAAGATTGCATTTGTAGGAAGTACCGGTGCAGGTAAAACCACCATCACCAATTTGATTAACCGTTTCTATGACATCCAGGATGGAAAAATCCGATATGACGAAATTAATATCAACAAGATAAAAAAGAACGATTTACGCCGTTCCTTGGGAATGGTACTACAGGAAACCCATTTATTCACCGGAACGGTAATGGACAATATCCGCTATGGACGTCTGGATGCAACCGACGAAGAATGCATAGAAGCAGCCAAGCTTGCCAATGCCCATGGCTTCATTAAGCGTTTGCCGGAAGGCTATCACACATTGTTAACCGGCGACGGTGGCAACTTAAGTCAGGGCCAGAGACAGCTTTTAGCCATAGCACGGGCAGCAGTAGCAGACCCGCCTGTACTAATCTTAGATGAGGCAACCTCATCCATCGATACCAGAACCGAAAAACTGGTACAGGAAGGAATGGACCGCTTAATGAAGGGAAGAACTACCTTCGTAATCGCCCACCGCCTATCCACCGTCCGCAACTCCGACTGCATCATGGTATTAGAACAGGGTCACATTATCGAACGGGGCACCCACGACCAGCTCATTGAAGAAAAAGGCAAGTACTATCAGCTTTACACGGGTAACAAAATCGGAGCCTAGCGTCCATTGTACCCCCTCCCCCAAAAGGGAATCCGCCCCGCAAGCCGCTCCGCCCCACCATAGGCACCCCCGGGAACTTTTTCAGGGAAGGTTTAGAACCTCTTAGTCTTTCCGGATTAAGCACCAACGCACCGGGAAATTGTTTGAGAGGGCATCGGACATAGGGGGACTTTCCCATTCCGTTATACAATTTCGGAACATCTAACGATTCCATGGCTTTGCAACCGGACGCCGCTTCAAGTAACTCGCGCCTAAAATGGATAATTAAAAAAGTAATTATATGCTGCAGAGCAGCATTACAATGCAATAACACGCCTCAGGATATGTTAACATATCCTGAGGCGTGTTTTGCATTTAATACTGCGCGTTATACGCGCATTTACTTTTTTAATTATCCATAGGCGCTCAAACATCCTTTTCGCGGCTGGTTGCAAATCCATGGAAGCGAAGATGTTCTCGGAATTGTCTAATAGTCATTTAAAAGTCCCCCTATGTCCGATGCCCTCGAGTTTATTTCCATTAGGTGCGTTGTTTGGTGCTTAATGGAAAGACTCTAGAGGTTCAAACAATTTCCTGACTAGTTCCCGGGGGTGCCTATGGTGGGGTGGGGCAGCTTGCGGGGCGGATTCCCTTTTGGGGGAGGGGGATGCCAATAAAAAACAGGCGGAACGGGTCCGCCTGTTTTTTTATATCTTGCCGTTCTTTTTGTATTTGGCTACAGCTTCGTTAATGCGTTCACTTGGAATCAGGAGGTCACTGATGGACTGGTCGTGATTCAAGGTGTCAATGATGTAAGCGATGAGCTTGCTCATGTCACAATTGATGTACCAATCGCGTTCTAATAATTCAGGGGACTGGTAAATCAAGTTGGTGGTAAGAACTTTATCGATTACGCCATTTTTGAATGCTTCGTCAAATTTGTCGAGACCATTTGTGAAAAGACCAAAGGTTGCAAAGATGAAGATGCGGTTTGCTTTTCTCTTTTTGAGTTCTTCTGCGACTTCGATGACGCTGTCTCCGGAAGAAATCATATCGTCGATGATGATCATATCTTTGCCTTCAACGTCGGTACCAAGGAATTCGTGAGCAACGATAGGGTTGCGTCCGTTAACGATACGTGTGTAATCACGGCGTTTGTAGAAAGCACCCATATCCAAACCAAGAACGTTTGCAATATAGATAGCACGTCCCATACCACCTTCGTCCGGGCTGATAACCATCATGTGATCAGAGTCAATCTTAAGGTCAGGAACATTACGTAAAAGACCTTTGATAAACTGGTATGCAGGCTGCACGGTTTCAAATCCGTGTAACGGAATCGCATTTTGTACACGAGGGTCATGGGCATCAAAGGTAATGATATTATCTACACCCATGTTAATCAGTTCCTGAAGGGCTAAAGCACAATCCAAAGATTCTCTGGCGGTACGCTTGTGCTGACGGCTTTCGTATAAGAATGGCATGATAACGGTAATACGTTTTGCCTTACCTTCTACAGCAGCAATGATACGCTTTAAATCCTGGAAGTGGTCATCCGGTGACATATGGTTGGTGTGACCGGCAACGGAGTAGGTGAGACTATAGTTACATACATCCACCATCAGGTATAAATCGTCGCCTCGAACGGATTCTAAGATAACACCCTTGCCTTCGCCGGAGCCAAAACGAGGGAGACTGTGCTTGATAGTAAAAGTGTCTTTCTGATATCCGGTAAAGGATAAACTGTTCTTATGTGCACTTTCTCTTTCATTTCTCCATTTTACGAGGTAACTATCCACCTTTTCGCCTAACGCGCGGCTACTTGGAAGTGGAATCAGACCAAGAGGTCCTACCGGAATGGTTTCAAGATTTCTTTTTTCTTCACGTTTACTCATGAAAAAATATCCTCACTTTCTGTATGGGAAGTATCGTGTATTTTCAAGGTTATATATTTATGATCCTAAAGATCTATAAATCAAAATGGATTAAAGCATCCGGATATCGGGCCCTGTCATTCTACAGAATTTAAAGTTCCCCGTCAACCGGGAAAAAATTCGGTCCGAATACCGGTCGCGTAATTCTTCCAACGATAAATTGGTAGAAATAATAATACTCTTCTTACGAAGGGCACGCTCGTTAAGACAAGTAAACAAGCGGGATACGGAAAATGAATTAGTCAGTTCCGTGCCGAGATCATCAATGATGAGCAAATCACAATTGTAAATATCCTGATACGCTTCTTCCGCTTCTTCGCGGCTCTTGTAATCAAAGGCATATCGGGAGAAGAAATCAATCAATCCGGAAGCACTAAAATAGATGACGGAATGGCCTTCCTTCATCAAAGATTTGGCGATACAACCGGATAAAAACGATTTGCCAGTCCCTACTGTACCATAAAAACAAAGATTTTGATAGTCATTCTTAAAGTTATTTACGAAATTTATGGATTTTTGGTAGGAATCGCGGAAATGAACCAAATCCTGCCCCGTATAATACTTATCGGAAACCATGGAAAAATCGGTGGATTCCAAGTAATCCTTTAAATTACTCTGATCATAAAGCAAAGAGAGGGATGCCTGTTTAAAACAATGGCATTTTTCACCGTTGTAAAGACCGGTATCCTGACAATCCTTGCAGATATACGGAACCTGTAAATAATCGGCAGGTAGTCCGGCTTGCAGTAATAAGGCCACCTTCTGTTCCTTTAACAGGGCAATGGCCTCTTTTAAATCAATAAGGGCAGAGGTCTGACCATCTAAAAGAAGCTCTGCCTGCTTTAGACAAAGAGAGGAAATACTTTCGTTAACTTCCCGAAAGCCGTCAACATGCTCGTACACATAAGAAAGCCGTTTCTCCTCTTCATGTCTGCGGTTCAGCATACGTTCATCATATATGCGTTTGATTTTGTCATATTGCGAATTGGTTAATGCCACAAGAATCTCCTTATACAGCAATCAAAGTCAGTCTATTTACGGCTGAGAAGCTTTTCTTCAATTGCATCAAAATCATAATCATTCTGCTGAAACTGAGTAAATGTGTTTACAGTAGCTTTTTTGGTAGCAGTAGAGGCTTTGCTCTTCTGGAATAAAGAATCTGCCTCATAAATATCCTTTTTATGGTGAATGCCGCTGTTTTTCCAACTGGAAAGTATCTTGTCGGCATATTCAAAACGATGTCTGTCGGTTGCAAGAACGGTACGTTCGCAGGCTTCTAATATGATATCTAAGGAGAAGCCCCATTCCTGGTACCAACGCTTGATAAAGTCTACTTCTTTGGCTGTCGGATTACCGCTTTTGCCAAGGGCATTCATGACAGAATACACATTGCGGTCATATTTGGAAGCATATGCTCCGGCTTCCTGAGGGGTTTTAATACCGGCCTCAGCCCAGCTGATAGCTACTTTTTCTATGTAACGGAAATCCTTTTTGCCGCGCTGAACACAGTACTGAAGCAGATAATCAATCAAATCATTACTGAATGCCAGCGTATCCGTTAAGAATAAAATGGAACGGATATCTCCGGCGCTTAATGTTTTCTTTAAATACTGCTCGGCAATAAACACCAATTCCGCTGTTTTTTCTTCGGATTGGAAGGCTTTCAACTCATCTAAAGTATAATTAGGCTTTTCGTAAGACGGCTTTGCCGGCTCTGCCAAAGGAGCTGCCGCCACTTCTTTATGCGGCATGGCAGGCATAAGGGTAACAAAAGGGGTAAATGCAGGGGGCTCTTCCTTGGACTGGGCTTTAGGAGCAATCATGCGGATGCCGCATAATTGTCCGTAACTGTCCTTGTCAAGAGATAAGAGACCTTTTTGCTCCCAATAGGACAAAGAACGTAAAACATCCTTTTCTGTATGATTAAACCGATCGGCAATAGCAGACACACTGGTAGCCTGTCCTGCTCCCAGCGTACGAAGAAGGTATAAATATACCTTAATCTGTGCGTCATTGGCATCGGTCAAATAGTGATCGATAAAACAATTGGAAACAACCGTGTTTCCATCGTCGTGTTCCTTATAAAGAGTTAATTCACCCATGTATTCACCTAGTTTCTATTTTTTCAAAGCAGTGTGATTATAGCACACATTTTCCAAAAAGAAAACAGTGGGAAAGCCGCGAAGCCTTGAAAATACTGGGTTTGCGGGGATTGTGGATAGTGTGGAAACTGTGGATTGTTTTGTAAAATGGTGGAAAATCATGGGGTCTACAACAAAAGAAATCCACAATGATTTTCTTCGTGTTGTAAGAAAAAAATTGTGGATTTCGTGGACAACTATTTTCCAAGGAGTCTTTCTCCCACTTTTACAATGTCTCCGGCCCCCATAGTTATCAACAAATCGCCCTGTGTACAATTTTCTAAAAGAAAATTTTCAATTTCGTCAAAAGAAGGGAAATAATCACAAGGAGTTCCTTCTTTTTGGATTTCTTTCAGTAAATCGGTGGAATGAATTCCCAGAGTATTCTTTTCACGGGCAGCGTATATGTCAGAAAGTACAACATGGTCTGCCAGGGAAAGAGCCTTTGCAAACTCCGGTAAAAAGGCCTGTGTTCTTGTATAGGTATGCGGCTGGAATACACACCAAAGTTTTTGGTGAGGATAATTGGCAGCTGCCGTAAGGGTAGCTTCTATTTCCGTTGGATGGTGGGCATAATCATCAATGATGGTAATGCCTGCAAGGGTTCCTTTGTATTCAAAACGCCGTTCGGTTCCGCCAAAGCCTCTAAGAGCCATGAGAGCGGTGTTACGGGCAATGCCCGCGCAGTCGGCAAAAGCAATGGCCGCCATGGCATTGGATACATTGTGTCTGCCCGGGACGGCTAAGGTTACGGTTGAGTCCGGATGCCCTTCGGAATGAAGTACAAAAGTTGGATGCCCGAATTCGTTATAGGTAATTTGGTCTGCATAGTACGTACAATTTTCCTCAAAACCATATGTGATACACGGACAGCCTACCGGCTTAGTAATACCTTCAATATTTGGAATCTCCCCGTTAATAATTAAAGTTCCGTCCGCAGGTAACAATGCGGCAAAACGGGAAAAGGAATTACGGATATCTTCCAGGTCCTTAAAGAAATCCATATGGTCTTCTTCGATATTAAGAATGATGGAAATCTTAGGGTTAAAATGTAAAAAGCTGTTGGTATATTCGCATGCTTCCGTAACAAAGTATTGGGAATGACCTACGCGGATGTTACCGTCAATGGATTTGAGAATGCCTCCGATTGACAGGGTAGGGTCTGTGTCTGCATGAAGCAGAATTTCAGAGACCATGGATGTGGTTGTAGTTTTTCCGTGAGTACCGGCAATGGCAACCGGGAGCTCGTAATTATTCATGATTTCGCCTAAGAGCTCTGCTCTGGAAAGGCAGGGAATCTGTTTTTCTTTCATGGCAATCCATTCAGGGTTATCCTGACTGATTGCGGCAGTATATACAACAAGCTGGATGTCATCAGTAATATTTTCGGCGCGCTGTCCATAATAAATGGTAGCACCCTTTTCTTCCAACGCTTCTGTAAGACGGGACTTTAAACGGTCAGAACCGGACACTTTAAAGCCTCTGGATAAAAGAATTTCGGCAAGACCGCTCATGCTGATGCCGCCGATTCCGCAGAAATAGACAGAAACAGGATGATTAAAATCAATCTGATACATATGAATTACTTCCTATTCTAATGATAATTTAAACACATTGATATCTTATCGCAATGTAATGAAAAATACAAATTCTTTTGAAAATATCCGTATCAATCGGACAAAATGGAAAAATAATGTAAATTTTGTACAAAGACACAGGGGAATTCAAGAAAATAATTAGTAAAAATTATTCACTTTGGACAATTCATATGATATAATGAACGAAACTAAACCTAAAATATTTATATGATAGGGGAATAATGTACTCAGAGGTGAAGACTTATGATTAAGAAAGAAATGATAGCCATGTTGTTGGCCGGCGGACAGGGGAGCCGCCTGGGTGTATTGACATCCAAGGTAGCTAAGCCGGCTGTATCCTTCGGTGGAAAATACCGAATTATAGATTTCCCACTCAGTAACTGTATTAATTCCGGTGTAGATACGGTTGGTGTATTGACACAGTATCAGCCTCTTCGGTTGAATACCCACATCGGAATTGGTATTCCGTGGGATTTGGACCGTAATATCGGCGGTGTGACCGTACTCCCTCCTTATGAAAAGAGCACAAACAGCGAGTGGTATACGGGAACTGCCAATGCCATTTACCAGAACCTGGAATATATGGACAGCTTTAATCCGGAATATGTACTGATTCTTTCCGGTGACCATATTTATAAGATGGACTATGAAGTGATGCTGGATTTCCATAAGCAGAACAAATCGGAATGTACCATTGCGGTTATGCCGGTGCCGATGGAAGAAGCAAAGCGTTTTGGTATTATGATTACGGACGAAAAGCGCCGGATTACCGAATTTGAGGAAAAGCCGGAGAATCCGAGAAGTAATCTGGCTTCCATGGGTATTTACATATTCAATTGGAAGACATTAAAAGAAGCATTAATTGCTAAGGCAGATCAGCCGGCATTGGATTTTGGCAAGCATATTATTCCGTATTGTCATGAAAAGGGTGCGCCAATGTATGCGTACGAGTTTAACGGATACTGGAAGGATGTAGGAACGCTGCAGTCTTACTGGGAAGCGAATATGGAACTCATTGATTTGGTTCCGGAATTTAATCTTTACGAAGAATATTGGAAGATTTATACCAAGAGCGATATTTTACCGCCACAGTACTTTGCAGCAGAAAGTGTGGTTGAAAAGAGTATTATCGGTGAGGGAAGCGAGATTTACGGTAAGGTGTATAATTCCGTAATCGGATGCGGGGTTATCATTGGCAAAGACACCGTCGTAAGAGATTCCATCATTATGAATAATACCGTAGTCGGCAGTGGATGTGAGTTCCACAAAACAATCGTAGCAGAAAATGTTGAAATTAAGGATAGCAGCCGCTTTGGTATCGGGGAAGAATGTGAAAATGATGGATTCCCGCATATTTACAACAGCGGACTTGTCTGCATTGGTGAGAAGAGCGTGATTCCAAGTGGTATTACGGTTGGAAAGAATGCATGTATCTTTGGAGTGACCGGACCGGAGGATTATACGGACGGAGAGCTTCCGAGTGGTAAAAATCTTATTAAGGCAGGTGA
>JAZSEL010000018.1:0-4400 GCA_045531685.1 Lachnospiraceae bacterium
CACGTCAGCCACAGATTTGCTTTGATACGGCGCCCCGTCTTTATACATTAGTTGTTGATTAATTTGTCTTCTTCGTTGTTCCAAGTCGGAGGCCAAGCGGTCTTAGGAAGACAATGGGTCTTACCAACTCCTTGGCTCACAGAACGACATGGCTACGATCCGACTTCACGTCAGCCACAGATTTGCTTTGATACGGCGCCCCGTCTTTATACATTAGTTGTTGATTAATTTGTCTTCTTCGTTGTTCCAGCTGTAAAGCTTACGAATTTCTTTACCAACCTGTTCTGCCGGATGTTCAGCAGCTAACTTCTTCATAGCCTTGAAGTGAGCCTGACCACCTGCTGCAGACATGTCTAATAAGAAGTCTTTTGCAAATGTACCGTCCTGGATATCAGAAAGAACCTTCTTCATAGCCTTCTTAGTTTCTTCTGTGATAATCTTAGGACCTGTGATGTAATCACCGTACTCAGCTGTATTAGAGATAGAGTATCTCATTCCTTCGAAACCTGACTGGTAGATTAAGTCTACGATAAGTTTCATTTCGTGGATACATTCGAAGTATGCGTTTCTTGGGTCGTAACCAGCTTCTGTTAATGTTTCGTAACCTGCCTGCATAAGTGCACAAACACCTCCACAAAGAACTGCCTGCTCACCGAAGAGGTCTGTTTCTGTTTCTGTACGGAATGTTGTTTCAAGAACACCTGCTCTTGCTCCACCGATTGCCAAAGCGTAAGCTAATGCTTTTTCTAAAGCCTTACCGGAAGCATCCTGATGAACAGCTACTAAACAAGGAACACCCTTGCCAGCCTGGTATTCGCTTCTTACTGTGTGTCCAGGTCCCTTAGGAGCGATCATAGTAACGTCTACGTTCTTTGGAGGGATAATCTGGTTAAAGTGAATTGCGAAACCGTGAGCGAACATTAACATGTTACCTTCTTCAAGGTTTGGCTCAATGTCTTTTTTGTACATAGCAGCCTGCTTCTCATCATTGATAAGAATCATAATAACATCTGCTTTCTTAGCAGCTTCTGCAGCTGTGTATACTTCAAATCCCTGTGCTACTGCTTTGTCCCATGATTTAGAACCTTCATAAAGACCAATAATAACGTGGCATCCGGATTCTTTTGCATTTAATGCGTGAGCATGTCCCTGTGAACCGTAACCGATAACTGCAATTGTCTTGCCTTCTAACATAGATAAATTACAGTCTTCCTGATAATAAATTTTATTTGCCATTTTTCATGACTCCTTTCATAAATAAATCATATGTATATATTTTTAATTTGGAAATCTATTCCGCCTTAATATAAACAACACCTTCTGTACCACGGCAAAGACCAGCAACACCTGTTCTTGCAAGTTCTAAAATCTCATATCCGTCTAATAACTTTAAGAACGCTTCAATCTTTTCAACGCTACCTGTCAACTCAATGGTAAGAGCTTCCTTGGCAACGTCGATAACATTCGCACGGAAAATATCTGCCATGGATAAGATACCCTGTCTGTCATTGGCATCTACCTTAACCTTAATAAGTGCAAGCTCACGGAATACGGAATTACCCGCTTCCAATTCACGGATGTCTAATACATCAACAAGCTTTGCAACCTGCTTTTCAATCTGCTCTAAGATTTCGTCATCACCGCTTGCCACAATGGTAATACGCGTAATACCCGGTTCTGCTGTCTCACCTGCAGTAATACTCTCAATATTATAACCGCGTCTTGAGAACAGACCGGAAATACGGCTTAATACACCTGATGAGTTTTCTACTAAAATCTGAAAAACTTTTTTGTTCATTTGTCACCTCAATCTAAAAACAATTTTTGAACTTGTTTTTAACTTATCAAGGCTCATTTTATCAGTGAAAATGAGCCTTGTCAACGTATGATAGTAATGCATATTAGTTATAACTACATGTTATGATACATATGGTTGCCATATCCATAATCTATCGCTATAAAAATCTGCCAAATTATACATCGTCAATCAGAAATACATTTATGACTCTGATTCCGAACATTTCTGAAGTGCCAAGGTTCCGGTTCTTGCTACTTCCACTACACTGATACCCTGAAGCATTTTAATAAATGCTGCTGTACGTTCCGGAAGATCGCATACCTGAATAATCATGTGAGTCTTGGACATATCAACAATTTTAGCATCCATAAGGGTACAAATATCCATTACATCACGGCGGTTACCCTTATTGTATTTGATCTTAATCAACATAAGTTCACGACTGATACTATCCTCTTCTTTGAATGTCTTTACCTTAATAACATCCAATTTCTTATTAAGCTGTTTTTCAACCTGTTCCATAGTATTCTGATTGCCGGAGCTTACAATGGTCATACAGGAAACTTCCGGATCAAGGGTTTCACCAACCGCAATACTGTCAATGTTAAAACATCTTCTGGAAAACAATCCTGCAACCTTGCATAATACACCGGAACGGTTTTCTACCAGAACAGAATAAATCTTCTTCATATCTATCATCAACTTTTCCCTATTAAGAAAAAGTTTTCTCCTTTCTATGCTTATACCAAATCCATAGGATCAATCATAATTTCCATAAGGTATGATTCATCGTTTGCTAAGAACTTATCAATTGCTTCATCTGCCTGTGACATATTTTCCACGCGGATAAACGGCATATCGTAAGCAGTAGCTAATTTGGATAAATCCGGGCTGCCTGACAAATCAACAACCGAATAATTGTCCTTGTATGTAAAATGCTGATACTGGCGTACCATACCAAGGTAACGGTTGCACATTACAATGATTTTTACCGCTACTCCATGCTGACGCATAGTTCCCAGTTCCATCATGGACATCTGGAAAGAACCGTCACCACATACGGCTACAACCTGTTTTTCAGGATGGGCAAGTTTTGCACCCATAGCTGCCGGAATGGAATATCCCATGGTTCCCATACCACCGGAAGTCATAAAGGTTCCGTTCTTTACCTCTGCATACGCACATGACCAAATCTGATTCTGTCCAACGTCGGCAACATATACGGAGTCATCCTGCATTTTACCTGTTAATTTGCGTAAAAATTCAGCCGGGTCAACATAGTCCGGGTTTGGATTACGTTTTACACCCATGGTATTGCGATACTCTTCCAATGTGGCAATCCATGCATCATGTTCACATGTAAAATCATTTTCTGCAAAGTCCGCAAAGATATGCTTTGCATCACCTACAAGAGGAATGGTTGGTCCTGCATTTTTACCGATTTCAGCAGGGTCAACATCAATATGTACCAAAACTTTATCTTTCGTAATTAAGTTAGGCTGGCTTACTGCTCTGTCTGCCACACGGGCACCTACCATAATCAATAAATCCGATTCATTCATGGCACGGTTTGCATATGGCTTACCGTTATTACCCACCATACCGTAGTTAAGCGGATGGTTGGTAGGTAAAACACCAATACCCATCATTGTTGTTACAACAGGGATTTTATGTTTTTCAGCAAAAGCACGGAGTTCTTCTTTGGCATGGCTGAGTAACACTCCACCACCGGCACAGATAATCGGTCTGTCTGCCTTTTCCAATTCCTTAACTACTTTTGCAATCTGTACAGCATGTCCCTTAACAGTAGGCTTATATGTACGCATGCTGATTTCTTCCGGATATTTAAAATTCTTTACTACCTGATTCTGTACATCAATCGGCACATCAATCAAAACAGGTCCTTTTCTACCGGTATTGGCAATGTGGAATGCTTCTTTGAAAATTCTTGGAATCTCGTTAGCATCCTTTACCAGATAAGAATACTTAACAAAGGACTCACAAGCTCCCGTTATATCTGCTTCCTGGAATACATCGCTTCCCAAAAGTTCGGAATTAACCTGTCCCGTAATGCAAACCAGCGGAATACTGTCTGCGAATGCTGTTGCAATACCTGTAATCAGGTTCGTTGCACCCGGACCTGAGGTAACTGCACAAACACCCGGCTTATTATCTGTTCTTGCATATCCGCTTGCCGCATGAGCCGCATTCTGTTCTGTACGAATCAAGATTGTGCGTACATCAGAATCTAAAATACTGTTATAAAAAGGGCAAATTGCCACTCCAGGATAACCGAAAATCTCTGTTATCCCTTCCTGTTCCAGGCATTTTACCATTATATCTGCACCATTCATATGTATATCCTCCGCTTCTGCCGGACTTTTACCTCCGGTTATCTAATAAACTATTTTACAATCAATTATCGATTAAATACATTGAAAAATTTTGCCATCGGTTCCACTACATCGCTTAAATCTTTAATAGCTGCATTCAATGTCTCAATATCAAACTGATTGACTTTTTGAAGGGCTTCTTCCATGCCCTGCATAGCAATCTCACCCTCTGCTGTCAAATCATCCACTGCCTCAAGTGCTTCTTCCAC
>JAZSEL010000150.1:0-2273 GCA_045531685.1 Lachnospiraceae bacterium
GAAGTAATCCCGCTTCAGTTGAATTAGAAACAAACGATGACACGAATCAATAAAGGAAAAATCCATATGCGGGTATAGGGCAGAAAGTGTTTGTAAATCGGTTCCGTTAGCCAATTTGTATAGCATATGATTATGTGCGGACTTATTCAGCGATTTCCCTTGCAGTAAGACATCTTCGTTAATTTGAATTTGCTCCAACACATTTGCTATAGTTTTTTGGAATTCTTCTGGAATAACAGGCTTCAAAATATAATCATCCACATTCAGCTTTAATGCTGCCTTCGCATAGGAAAAATCGTCATATCCACTGAAAAAGATAATGTGAATGTCAGGGTACAATGCTCTGACGTCCTTAGAGAGCTCAATACCGTCTACAAAGGGCATTCGTATGTCCGTAATCAAAATATCAAATTTCAGTTCAGACATTAGTGCAAGAGCATCCTTCCCGTTTGCTGCCTCAAAGATTTCCAATGAAAAGTCGTTCAGCAGGTAACGTATTACTTCCCGTTCAACAGCATCATCATCTGCAATAAGCACCCGATACATAAACCGATCCATCCTTAGTATATATTTTTATAACTCTTTTTTGTCTACATTAATTTTAAAGCATATCATCAATAAATGCAAAAGGAATTGATTTCCATGGATTAATTTAGGGTAAGTACTTTTTAATCAAGCTATATTCTTCATTTATAAAATGGGTAGAACACTTGCAAAGTAATCTACTATTATTACACACTCTCAACGATTTCGGTGAAGATCCTTTTTTCAACTGTTAATCAAAATTTCTAGTTTTTTGAATCAGTATACATCTTAAATCAGCTTAGCTGCACAATCTTCAATTAGCCGTTGACTAAAAATGCAGATTGCCCTGATAGTCGGTAGATAACCCTGCGGCAAACAAATGAGAATCATTCGATAACTGTAGTACAGTCGGCACTGTCTGTTCCGTTCCTGAAAATTCAATGACTGTCATACCTGTGTGCCCCATTTCGAAATGTGTAGAAAACAATGGGTACGGTATATCCAGCAAACAGCTTAGAAAAGCTACTCCAAAACCTTGATGTGCAAAAAGTGCAATTCTGTCGTTATTAGGCCTCACGGGAACGTAGATATTTGTCTCATGGTCATGCTGATATCCGAGCTGAAGCATAAACGCATCTGTCTCTCTTTGAATGCGGTTGATCCCTTTCTCATACTTTTCGAGACCGGGATACAGATACCAGTCCTTACCAAGCTTTCTCACTGCCGATGAGTTAAAAAGTTCTCGCGTTTCTTTATGATAAAAAGCCCATGTTTTTTTGCCAGCGAACTCTGCTGTAAACTCATCCCATGCATACAGTTCATTACACCAATCTAAAATTTCAATACTCTTTCCGAAGAAGCGTGCCGTAGGCTCCGCTGTCTGAATAGCACGATTAGAACTGGATGCGTAGATTTTATCTGGCTTACATTCTGCCATTCTCTTCACAAGTGCCTGGGCCTGCTGATGTCCAAATTCTGTTAAACTGTCCGGATTGTAAATCGGTTGTCCGTGTCGCAAATAAAAAAGTATCATGATATACTCCCCACTTTAACCAGATTTCACATTGTCTGCCGATGCTTTTGATTAGAAAAGGAGGCAAAGGCATTACCCTTCGCCTCCTGATCCTGTAATGTATTACCGTGTTGCTTGCCGGAGAAAGAAGTCTTCTTGTCAATCACAATTAACTCGACGAATGTCAGCAGCGCAGCAAACATCATCATATTCACATTTTAGTTTACAATATTAAGATACAAATTTTGCTGAAGCTGAACCATATGCACGCAGTAATTATTCTTTGACCGCGCCAATTGTGATGCCGTTAATCAGATACTTCTGCAGCAGAGGATAGATCAAGAGCAGGGGTACAACCGCTACAACAATTTTTGCAGCATTTAAATTCTGGCCGGAAATTTTGGAAGCCTGCTCGAGCATTTCAGCAGAAGCGCCTCCAGCTGCCATTTCCTGCAGATTAACTTGGATACTGGATATATACGACATCAGGGGGTAATTTTTAATTTTTGTCATATAGATCAGTCCGTTGAAGAAATCGTTCCAGTTACCAACAATACTAAACAGTGCAACTGTTGCCAAAACCGGCTTGGAACATGGAATGTAGATCCTCGTCAAGATCTGGAAGGGAGTGGCACCATCAAGGAGTGCTGCTTCTTCCAGCGCTCCAGGAATTCCCTTAAAGAAGTTCATCACCATGATCAAGTTGAAGATCGGTACCGCACTAGGCAGGACCAAC
>JAZSEL010000026.1:0-4750 GCA_045531685.1 Lachnospiraceae bacterium
CAGCATGGAATTATCAAATTTACAGCCAGCAGCTGGTTCAAAGCACAGTGATAATTTTAGAAGAGGTCGTGGACACGGTTCAGGAAATGGTAAGACCGCTGGTAAGGGACATAAGGGACAGAAAGCTCGTTCCGGAGCTCCTAGACCAGGCTTCGAAGGTGGTCAGATGCCATTATATAGACGTCTTCCTAAGAGAGGATTCAAGAATCGTAACTCTAAGGAAATCGTTGCTATCAACATCAGTGAATTAGAAAGATTCAGAAGCGGTTCTACAGTAACCATCGAAAAGATGTGTGAAGTTGGACTGATTAAGAATACTCGTGATGGCGTGAAGATCCTCGGAAACGGAGAATTTACTAAGAAACTCAACGTAAAGGCAAATGCATTCAGTGCATCTGCAAAGGAAAAAATTGAGGCTCTTGGTGGAACAGTTGAGGTGATTTAATGCTTAAAACTTTAATGAATGCATTTAAGATCAAGGAAATAAGAGAAAAAATTCTTTTTACCTTAGCAATGATAGTTGTGATCCGTTTAGGATCACAGCTTCCTGTTCCTGGTGTTGACAGAACCTATTTTGCAGCATGGTTCGCAGCACAGAGCGGAGATGCATTTAACTTTTTTGATGCATTTACAGGCGGTTCATTTATGAACATGTCCATTTTCGCACTTAACATTTCTCCATACATTACATCATCCATCATTATGCAGCTTATGACCATTGCGATTCCGAAATTGGAAGAGATGCAGAAAGATGGTGAGCAGGGAAGAAAGAAGATTGCTTCCATTACTCGTTATGTAACAGTTGCTCTTGCTCTTATTGAGTCAGCAGCAATGGCAATCGGCTTTGGTAGAAGTGGTTTGTTACAGGAGTACAACGCAGTGAACGTTATTATTGTAATTGCTGCTTTAACAGCAGGTAGTGCAGTAGTAATGTGGATTGGTGAGAGAATTACCGAACACGGTGTTGGCAACGGTATTTCCGTTGTGTTAGTAGTTAACATCCTGTCAAGAATTCCTCAGGATATTGCTGGTCTTTATAATCAGTTTATCAAGGGAAATTCTGTAGCAGGTGGCGTAGTAGCTGCAATTGTTATTTTAGTAGTTATCATTGCTATGATTATTATGGTAATTATGTTAAATGGTGGTACCAGAAAAATCCCTGTACAGTATGCAAAGAAAATGCAGGGTAGAAAGATTGTTGGAGGACAGTCAAGCAGCATTCCTCTCAGAGTGAATACAGCAGGCGTTATTCCGATTATCTTTGCTTCCTCAATTATGAGTACACCTGGTATCATTTGTTCCTTAATTGGTGTATCCGGAACAGGTTTCTGGGGTGAAGTTCTTAAGGGAATGAACTCAAGCAACTGGTGTAATCCGGCTGCTCCACAGTATACAATCGGATTGTTATTTTATGTAGTAATGGTTATTTTCTTTGCTTATTTCTATACATCCATTACATTCAATCCGCTTGAGATTTCTGAAAACATGAAAAAGCAGGGTGGATTTGTTCCGGGTATCAGACCGGGTCGTCCAACTTGTGATTACTTAAACAAGATTTTAAATTACATCATCTTCATTGGTGCATGCGGTTTAACAATCATCGGTGTTTTACCATTTGTATTTAATGGTTTGTTCAGTGCAAACGTATCATTTGGCGGCACCAGCCTTATCATTATTGTAAGTGTTATCTTAGAAACAGTGAAACAGATTGAATCTCAGATGCTCGTACGTAATTATACAGGTTTCTTAAATGACTAATAGCTAATTTATGGGACAAGACGGTTTCGTTTTGTCCCTAAATGGCTAATTGGACTTGAGCGCGGAGTACATAGGATTATATTCTGACCGCGGTACGCTCTCGCTCCGCTTCAGACATAGCGGTACTAAACTCGAAAAACCTCGTTAAGTACCGATGTCTTCAGAGGACCGCTTGCAGAACATAATCCTATGTTTTCCGCGCTCAAGACGCAATTACTGATTTAGAAAGCAAAAGACGCAGTCTTTAATAAATAGAATATAAAAATTTCACACAGCCGTATGGCGGAAAGAGGATAGATTATGAAAATCGTTATGTTGGGGGCACCTGGTGCAGGTAAAGGAACACAGGCTAAAATGATTGCGGCAGAATATGGACTTCCTCATATTTCTACCGGTGACATTTTCCGTGCAAATATTAAAGAAGGAACCGAGCTTGGAAAAGAAGCTAAGACATATATGGACGCTGGTCAGTTGGTTCCGGATGAATTGACAGTAAAGATTTTACTCGACAGAGTTGCAAAAGATGATTGCAAAAACGGATATGTTTTAGATGGTTTCCCAAGAACAATTCCACAGGCAAAGGTTTTAGATGAAGCATTAACAGCATTAGGCGAAAAGATTGACTTCGCAATTGATGTGGACGTTCCGGATGAAAATATCGTAAGAAGAATGGGTGGAAGACGTGCTTGTGTAACTTGCGGTGCTACCTATCATATTGAACACGTTCCGCCAAAGGCAGAAGGTATCTGTGATACTTGCGGAAGTGAATTGATTCTTCGTGATGATGATAAGCCGGAAACAGTAAGCAACCGTTTAAAAGTGTATCATGACCAGACACAGCCGCTTATTGATTTCTATACAGAAAAAGGTGTATTACGTTCAGTGGACGGAACGGTTGATATGATGGATGTATTTGCAGCAATTAAGGCTATCTTAGCATAAGCAGAGGTGCAATATGGCAGTATCGATTAAATCAGAACGGGAAATCCAGTTGATGCGCGAATCATGTAAGATTCTTGCAAAGGTACATGAAGAACTTGGTCAGATTATTAAACCGGGGATTACTACTCATGAGATTGATGTACTGGCAAAAAAACTGATTCGTGGTTATGGCTGCATTCCTAACTTTTTGAATTATAACGGATATCCTGCTTCGGTATGTGTATCTGTAAATGAAGAAGTTGTACATGGTATACCAAGTAAGAAGCGGGTGCTGAAAGATGGGGATATTGTTAGCCTTGATTGTGGCTGTATCTACAAGGGATATCATTCTGATGCGGCAAGAACATATGCAGTAGGAAACATTAGTGCAGAAGTGCAGCAGCTCTTAGATGTTACGAAACAAGCCTTTTTCGAAGGAATAAAAATGGCAAAAGCCGGTAATCATTTACATGACATTTCCAATGCCATTGATGAGTACGTATCTCAGTTTGGTTATGGAATTGTAAAAGATTTAGTAGGTCATGGAATCGGAACAGCGCTTCATGAAGACCCGCAGATTCCAAATTTCAGACAAAAAAGAAAAGGTGTTTTATTACAACCGGGAATGACACTTGCCATTGAACCGATGATTAACATGGGCACATGGGAAGTAGAATGGTTGGATGATGATTGGACTGTTGTATCCAGGGACGGACTTCCGTCAGCACATTATGAGAATACCATTCTCATAACGGATGGGGAACCGGAAATCTTAACGCTTCTTTAAAAAGAAGGGTACGCTTTGCGGGGATGCATCTTTAGAGGAGATTTATATGGTTGGATGGATGGCCAAGTCACTGGCGGGACATGACAAAGACAAAATCTATATTATAATAGAAGAAACTAAGGAATATGTATGGTTATGTGATGGTGACCTCCGTAAATTGGAGAATCCAAAGCGTAAGAAAAATAAGCATGTTCAATTGATAAAGAAGAATTTGGATGAATGTCTTGCGGAGGCATTGGAAAACAAGGATACCGATGACAGTCAAAAGAAAATGAATCCGGTCCAAATCAATGAAATGATAAAACGTACAATTAAGTTGTATATACAAAGTTTAGAGTAACAAATTAGTGAATGATTTTTATGGAGGAAAAACATGTCAAAAGCTGATGTAATTGAAATCGAAGGAACTGTAGTTGAAAAATTACCAAACACAATGTTTCAGGTTGAATTAGAAAACGGCCACAAAGTTCTTGCACATATTAGCGGTAAGCTTCGTCAGAACTTTATCCGTATCCTCCCTGGTGACAAAGTAACATTGGAACTTTCGCCATATGATTTGTCAAAGGGAAGAATTATCTGGAGAGATAAATAAAACATGAAAAGAATTTCTAAAGGCTCACAGCAAAGGCTGCTTCGCTAAGAAATTCTAAGTTTCATGTTGAAAGAACAGCAGGGCTGTTCTTTCTGAAAAAAATAGAGTTTATTTTTAAAACCCCCTTGCAATGGGGGTTTTTGCATGCTATAATGTAAAACGGTCTTTTTATGAAAGGAGGGTTTAACATGAAGGTTAGATCATCAGTAAAGCCGATTTGTGAAAAGTGTAAAGTAATCAAAAGAAAAGGTTCTATCAGAATTATCTGCGAGAATCCAAAGCACAAACAGAGACAGGGTTAATTGAGCCCCGCTCGCATTATTCGTTATTAATCAGGCAGAGGATTTGCAGCAGATAGTAGTCTGTTTCAGATAGAAATCTGCATAAAGATAATTGAACGTAGGAGCCTACGGGAGATTACTTTTTGGTACCGAGAATAATGTAACACAGTATCGGAAAAGTTGGGTTAGTACCCAGCCGGGCAGGTGACGTTCCCTATGACGAGACCTGGAACGGAAAGTTGCCCCAATCAATTAGTTATCAGTTGTAAAAACAACAGAAAAATGGAGGAAATGTAAATGGCTCGTATTGCAGGTGTCGACTTACCAAGAGATAAGAGAATCGAAATCGGTTTAACTTATGTTTATGGTATTGGTAGAGTAAGTGCAACAAAAATCTTGGAACAGGCTAAG
>JAZSEL010000092.1:0-4938 GCA_045531685.1 Lachnospiraceae bacterium
TCCTTGCTCTCCGGCCAAATACGGCACATATCTTTCCGTACTCAGTGGCTGAAATACCATTTGATCAAATAAATTGTGGGATGCATGAATCAAAAGCGCCGGTAATACGCTGTTCGTTTTAATACGAAGCCACGACATAATAATACTCATTAATTCTATCTCTATCGCAAATGTCAGCAGTCCATACACTAGTTGCGTATCTGCCTGATACAATCCGGCAATCATAAGCGGCATGTGCCAAACGGCCCA
Organism: Lachnospiraceae bacterium; assembly: GCA_045531685.1. GTDB lineage: Bacteria > Bacillota > Clostridia > Lachnospirales > Lachnospiraceae > RGIG8767. Next base: position 250 of record JAZSEL010000092.1, read on the forward strand.
TATCAATCCACCAAGCAGTAAGGCTTTTTTTCTTCCCATAACGCGTTCCATAACCGGATATAAAAATCCTCGCCAACCAAGTTCTTCTCCCATCGCACTTAGACAACTGGAAAGTAACCCCACCAATATGACAATTGCAATATAAAGTGACACCGGTCCGTTTTCATTCATCGAAGTATATCCCAGATATATGGCAAGTGTATCCACTCCTACCGTAGAATCTTTTAAAATGCCCCATGCTCCCATATAGGAAACGGTAAGATAAAGAACCGGAATCAAGATACCTGCTAAAATATAACGCAATTTACAAAAACGGATTCCTAATACATTTTCTCCTTTGTAATAAATTTTTGAAACGATAATACCGGCAGTTCCCGGCGTCCACATAAGTAATAATATAAATACGTCCTGTGGATTAACTATGTATGCTGTTTCCCATACAATACTGACGAGTATTGTAATAATAAAAAATAATCGTAATGCTTTTGTGTCTTTCATCTCTCTCCTCAAAATTTCCCGCACATAAAATGAACTTTCGTTCCGAAACACTCGTTCTTGAACGCAAGTTCATTATAGTATTCTCATATTTATTAGTCAAGACAAAATAATTACAAGTTCAAATTTATCTTTCAATCGTGAAGTTACTGCCATACCTCGCCTGTTCATACCTCTCGTGCATAGCCTTTCCTTCCTCGGTATCCGCCACACCTGCTCCCACCTCAATTTCCGTAGGTGTCTCGTAAATTGCAGGCAGTTCTTTTCTGTGTTTTCGGATAAATTTGCGGTACAAACGGCGCACCTTATCTTCTTCCGTCCGCTTCCAAGTTGGTTTTCCCATGAAAATCTTCTCATCTTCTTTGACTGGCTCCAAAGATTCCACCACGTCCTCTTCTTCGTCCGTTGCCTTGGCAAATCGTGCCAGTTCCTTACGAATTGCCCAAATTGCTACTCCAAGAATTATTACTGTAGTAATCACAGCCATGCCGTATAACAAAACATCCAGAGCAAGCAACACTTCTCTTGGAATGATAGGTTCTACTTCCGTTTCTACAAACATTGGCTCCGTCATCATCTCCATAGGTGGCTGAATATAGATATCCTCCGGCGCAAGCTCTTTTTCAAACTTCACAGCCTTAATGTCTATGTATTTTCTGTCATCTGTCGTTAAAATTGCCGGTATTACCGTTAAAAACAGCAATAGTAAATACCCAATAAAAAATGCTTTTCCAATTCCGCAAATACGTTTGTATGGAATATTTCGCACCTGATACATGCCTTCGTTTAACCTCAAATATTCTTCGAGCGCCTCTATATACTCATGCGAAATTACTACCAGCAGATAAGCAAGCGTACTATATAACGCTAAATTACAGATCTGTGGACAAATGCGAAACAGCCCGGTAAAATAAATCAAAATGAATATCACCATATACCCCTTAGCAGGTTTATCCAACCGGAATCCTTCTTCTATCCATGTAGTATCCTGATTTTCTCTGGCTTCCTTCTTGCGAATCCTATACATTCGTGTGGCAAATGCCCCCGCTGCAATCAGTACAGTGCAAATCACCATACAAACCCAATACACCACCGCAGCACTCTCATTGAGCACGAGTCCACCCAGCTTTTGAGCGCCGATTTTTACAACCATACACAGGCACAAAAAGACTGCCAGAAATTGAATGAAATTTTTACATCCCTTTTCTGCCTTCATTAATCCGATAATCGGTAGCAACAGCAGATAACCGGCAAAATATAACCGGTATATTTGTCCCGGCTCCATCTGTTTATCCGCTATATAAATAAGGGGTGCCAGCATGGAAAGAACCAAAAGAACATGAAGCCACTCCAAGCTTCTCTCAATCTGTTTTCTCATCATCCTTCCACCTCCCTCTTTACAAATAAAAAGGAATGGGAAGAAATGCAAGGTGCCTCTCCGGGCTCATGTGGAACCACCCAGATTCCTTTTGCCTTTTTCCCACAAAGAGCTTCTGCTGCCCGCACTCTCTGCTCAGAAATATTCTTTGAAATAATAACCGGAATGGCATCCTGTGACGGAATTTCCAATATTTTTCCAAAATCTGCTACCGCATCTTCCTTCCATTCCACAGCCAAAGTTTGCTCTAACTCTGTCCTGTGGCTCTTACTCCTTGAAGGTGGCAAATAGAAGATTTTTTCCCGGTTTTCATCATATAAATTAATGCAAATTCCTACTTCAGTCCCTTTATTCAACAATTTCTGATATAAAGTTGCCGCGACCGAAATACACTCTTCCCGTAAACTCTCCTGCTTTAAAATTCCACTATCCTCTACGTCCAGATAAATCATCATCTTCTCATTTATTACGGAAGTATACGTATTTACCATTAAATCCCCTGTCTTTGCACTGGCCTTCCAGTTTATGTTTTTCATAGGATCCTGCATGGTGTAATCACGGATGGACGCAAATGCAAACGGGTCTTCTAAATACTTCCGGTTGCTTTCCTGTTCTCCCAAAAGATTCTCACTGGCCCGCAGTATATCTGTCACATTGGTTCTTTTTGCATATACATACATCTGTGCTCCTGTATCCAGTCCCTTACGATACGCCTGATTGAGCATAAGAGGATAGGTAACCACAGAGACATCTCCAATTGCATAAAACCCTCTTTTTTGACACAGAATTGGCAGACTTCTTGTAATTCGCTGTCTTCCCAAAAGGGCATAAACATCCCGCTTATATACATAATCACTGATAGACGTATTGTCCATGTCCTGAAATACGAGTCCCTTTTTTACCCGAAAACGGATCTCTAACGGAGACACAGGCATTCTCTTCCTGTTTTCAATTATCTCTCTTAATCGGACAGATTCACCCGCATATACATAAGGCTGTTCAAAGGAAAAATTTACCGACAGCTCTTTTCCCCACAACTTACGGTAAATCAGCGTCCAAATAAGCATTATCAGTAAAACGCTTATTAACAATACTGCAATCATGCCCTCTTCCAATCCTCCGTAGGAACTGCTACCGTTTGAAGTAATCTCTGTACTCTGTCTGTTTTACGCTTATAATCATCCTCTTCGCAAATGAATCGGTGTGCCAAAACCGGTACGGCTACTGCCTTAATGTCCTCCGGTACCACATAGTCTCTTCCCTGCACAAGCGCATAACCCTGGGATGCTCGAAGTAATGCTAAGGTTCCTCGCGGACTGATTCCTTCCTGCATAGCTGCCCTGCCCATACCGGCACCTTCTCCGGTTCTGCTTGCCTGTACCAACTCAACAATATAATTACGCAAATCACTATGTACAAATATATTGCGACACTCTTCCTGCAATCCGCAGATGTCTTCCTCGCCGCATACCGGCTCAATGCTAAGAAGGGGCTCATCGCATATATAACGGTCAATCATTTCCCGCTCTTCTTCTTTTCCCATACTTCCCATGCTGATTTTCATAAGGAAACGGTCCATCTGTGCCTCCGGAAGCGGAAAACAACCTAAGGTTTCCACCGGATTCTGTGTGGCAATGACAAAAAACGGGATATTCAGTGTTCTGGTATCTCCATCTACCGTTACCTGTCTCTCTCCCATACATTCCAAAAGACTGGACTGTGTTCTAGGTGTTGCACGGTTAATCTCATCTGCCAGTAACAGATTGGTAAATACCGGCCCTTTGCGGAACACAAACTCCCCCTTTTCCTGGTTATAATATGACAATCCCGTCACATCACTCGGCAACAAATCCGGGGTAAACTGTATACGACTGAATTGCATGCTCATAGATTTTGCCAATGTCTTAGCAAGAACGGTCTTCCCCATCCCCGGAACATCTTCAAGAAGCACATGTCCCCCCGCAATAAGGGATGTCAAAAGCAAGTCCACGGTGTCCTGCTTGCCGATGATAACCTTTGCAATATTTTCTTTAATCTTTGTAACAGTTGAATTCATTTGCGGGTTCTCCTTTCTAATTCCACATCCATTACCAAGTGTTGTTTTTCTAGGTCATAATTACAAAACTACTATATCTGTTTATCTGGATCTAATAGCAATTTATCTATCACAGGGCGAATCATCTCTTTATTCACAATCTTATTTATAGCACATAATTTCTTACCTGCGTCCTTACTGGATGCACCACAATGATATGCTTGTTCTGTCGGCAAACCATAATCAATCACTATCAATCGATCATGACAATCCGAATTAGATTTGATTCGAAGTACTGGATACTGATTACTGAAATCATTTACAACTGCCGGTGTCAAAAATCCTTTTTTACCATGCCCATTCTCTGTAAATAAAATAACCTCCACACCTTGTTTCTTCTGAGATAAAAGTTGCAATGTTTTTGTATTCATATAATCATCAACCACATAAATACTTGCTGTTGCTTGTTGGTATATATCTATGTATGCAGCATCTGCTTCAAATTTCTGACCTTTATAAATAACAAAATTTTTGAAATCCTTATCTGACACAAAGTTTTCATTGAGTGTATCTATGCTCTTTTGAATACCTACTATATCATTTTCTGTTTTTTTTCCAATCTGAAATCCCTGCCACTTGCACCGATATCTCGGATACTTTTGTCGTAACAAGCCGCATCTCAGCCTGTGTAACAAATTGTTGATTTTGTTTTATATAATGTCGCATCTCACGAAATGCCCGCATAATAAATATACTCTGTTGTTCCGCAAGTTCTCCTCTT
>JAZSEL010000137.1:0-21335 GCA_045531685.1 Lachnospiraceae bacterium
CTTAGTCATTTCCTCGTAGATATTATAAGCCTCTATAGAACGGGCACTTCCCTTTACACCTTCTTCACCACTGGTTAATACAAAAGTCGGCTTACCGCTTCTTTCACGGACTCTTCCGGCAATAATTCCCGCAAGACTTTCGTGTACATCCTTTAAGTACAAAACCAGTACTCTGTCATTATCATAGTTTCCGCCATCCAAGAGCTTCATAGCTTCTTCTACGCCTTTTTCGGTTAACTGTTTACGGCTCTCATTATAATCTTTTAGAGTAGAAGCAATGGATACCGCTTCTTCAAACTTCTCTGCCATCAAAAGGTCTAACGATACCTGCGCCGTATCCAATCTTCCTGTTGCATTTAAGCATGGACCAATTACAAACCCAATACTAAAAGAAGATAACTTATCCGCATCCAGTTCATTCACTTTGATAAGTGCCTTTAGTCCCGGATTCTTTGCATCCCTAAGAGACTCCATTGCCTTTTTTACAATGATTCTGTTTTCATCAATCAACGGCATAATGTCGCAAACCGTTGCAACACCTGCCGGCTCTATTAATTCTTCTAATACCGCTTTACAAGTATCTTCAGTTTCAGCCCCGGCATTCGCCTTTGCTCCTGCTTGTAAGTATTCATCCACTACTACCTGTACTAATTTATACGCTACTACTGCTCCGCAAATGCTAGAAAATGGATATTCACAATCTTCCTGCTTCGGGTCTACTACTGCATCCACATCAGGAATCATGAACTTCTTTACTCCGCCTGCCTCTTCAAATGGAACTTCATGATGATCTGTCACAATACAGGTCAGTCCCTTTTCTTTCCCTGCTTCCAGCACTGCCTTTGCCGCAATTCCATTATCGCAAGTAAGTATGGTATCTACCCCATCCTCTATTGCCTGCTCCACCAGGCTTTCATTAATTCCGTATCCATCCTTCATTCGATGTGGAATCACACAATCCACATCTGCTCCACAAGTCTTCAAACCTTTATATAAAATATAGGTGGAGCAGATTCCATCCACATCATAGTCACCAATAATTCGGATTTTTTTGCCACTTTCTATTTTCACTTTTAAAATCTGTGCAGCCTTTTCTACGTCCTTAAGCAATCTTGGATTATGTAAGTCTTTTTCTTCTCCCTGCAAATAGAGTCTAATCTCTTCATCTGTAACTATATCTCTATTTCTTATAATCCTAGCAATTACCGGGTCGATATGAAATTCTTCCGCTATTCTATTAAAGTCAGCTTTCTTTGCTGATACAAACCACTTCGCCATAAATTACCTTCTATTAATTTATAGAAAACTCATCATATTTATAGATTACTATCTATATCTACATGACCTTCTATCATTCACTTTCTTGCTATACAAATTTCCTCTTCAGTATACAACAAGCGCTCATGTGAATCAAATTCTTCCCAGATAAATTCATATTTCAAATATAGTTATTCTGCTCTGACACAATTTAGGCAATAGCAAAAAAAGTTCTTTGTATTAGACAAAAAGCAAGCATTTCTCATCCTTTTTTTATCCTCTACGACCACTAATTAGGCAATAAGCGAAAAACCTGGCTCCCCTAGACACAAAAGCAAGTTTTTTTGTCTATCCAGCCATATTTTTTCGCTCATTGCCTAATCTCCCTCAAATCTAAGGAGAAACTTATCCCAAATCTCCGATTTTTAGGCAACACCAAATCATTTTTTCCCCTTTGCCTAATCTCCCTCAAATCTAAGCGAGAAACCTAATCCAACCTCCTTGTAATAGATGTCAATAGATGTCCTCAATATCGTGGCTCCAATAACATCCTTTCCCACACAAAAAATCCCCCAAAGATTCTTAATCTCCGGGGGACAACATACATTATTTATTCTTTGCTGTTTTCTTCGCAAACTTGGTACGGAATACATACCACATTGCACCGGTTAAGCATACGGAAGAATAAGTTCCGCATACGATACCAACCATGATTGGTAACGCAAATTCACGGATGGAAGTTACTCCCAATACATAGAGAGCTGCTACCATGATAAAGGTTGTTAATGAAGTAAAGATACTTCTTGACAATGTCTGGTTAATACTCTTATTAACTGTTTCCTGTAATGTCTCTTTATAGTCTGCCAATGTCAGATTTTCTCTCACACGGTCAAAGATAACGATGGTTGCGTTAATGGAATAACCCACGATGGTCAACATACAGGCGATAAAGGTAGAACCTACCGATACCTTGGCAATGGCATAAAAGGCAATTACCACTAATACGTCATGCACTAACGCCAAAACACTGCTGGCTGCAAAGCGTACATCCTTAAAACGGAACCAAATGTATATCAACATACAAATCGTTGCAACCGTTACTGCTAATAAAGCATCGCTACGCATCTCCGAAGAAATGGTAGATGAAATGGTTTCCGTGGTGATCTTTTCTGTATCTACTCCAAAGGTGTCTGCCATAGCCTGATTTAATTCTTCACGCTGTGCAACCTCAAGGGTCTTTGTCTTAATGATGACTTCGTTGGTTCCCTGTACCTTCTGGGTCTGAATCACTCCGCCACCAACAATATCTGATACAATCGGAACTACCTTAGAATCAATTTCTTCTAAAGAAAGATTCTCATTAAAGGTAACATTGGTAGATGTACCACCCTTAAACTCTAAGGAATAATTCAAAGCATCTCCCATATTTGCTTTGTTGATTCCCATAAAAGCAACACCGGCAATAATTACCGCCGCCGAAATACCAAAGAATAACGCTTTCTTAGAAAGGAAATCAAAATTCTTTCCTTCTTTCGCTACACCATAATACTTTTCATCACGGATACCAAAAGCAAAAAATGCATTTAATACAACTCTTGTTACAAATAAAGCTGTAAACATGGATACTACAATACCAAGCGCCAGTGTCTGGGCAAATCCCTTTACTGTTCCGGTTCCGATTACGCCTAATACAAAGGCTGCAATCAATGTTGTAATATTTCCGTCAATAATAGCTGAATATGCTTTTTTGAATCCAATCTTTACAGAGCTGCTTACTGTTTTACCGGTAGCAATCTCTTCCCTGATTCTGGCAAAGATAATAACATTAGCATCCACCGCCATACCAATGGAAAGGATAATACCTGCAATACCCGGTAAGGTTAATGTGATATCAAATCCATTTAATAACAGTACCACTGCAACCACATAAACAAGCAATGCGATAACGGACGCAAGACCCGGAATCCGATACACAGCAACCATGAAAACTACAATAATGGCAAATCCAATCAGTGCTGCCAAAATACTGGTACTGATAGCTGTTTCACCAAGCTGGGCACCTACTACATTGGAGCGTAATTCTTCCAACTCCAGCTTCAAACCACCAATTCGGATGGTAGAAGCTAGCTGCTTTGCTTCATCATAAGAACCCATACCTTCAATAATGGCACGCCCGTCTGTGATAGCCGCCTGTACGGTTGGGGCACTGATAATAATGTCGTCGTACACAATCATAATTGCATCGTGATTAACAACCGCTGCCTGGGTAGCCTCTGCAAACTTCTTGGTTCCCTCATCGTTCATAACCAATTCTACTACATACTGGCTGTTTCCCATGGAATCCTGCGCTGTCATAGCCTGCGCCTGGGCAATGTCCGTACCGGTTAATACCACTTCATTATTCACGTTAACAAACTCTAACGAACCCGGCTTACCCAACTCTTCCAAAATCATATTGGCATCGGACACTCCAGGAATCTCAATATTGATACGGTTAGTACCTTCCTGATAAACCTGGGATTCTGTACTGTATGCACTGACACGTTTCTGAAGCTTATAAATGGTATCCGCCATATCCTCAGCACTTGGTTCTTCTTCTCCAACTACCTGATAAGTAATGCTGACACCACCTGCCAAATCCAGTCCCTGCTTAATATTAGCGGCAGAACCGGTTCCATTCGCATCCATTCCAAATAATGCAGTATAGATACCGCCTGCTAAAAACATCGCAATAACAAGCAGGCTGATAATCCCCTTTTTCTTAGTCATTTTACTTCTCCTCTTCTTCTGCAAGCGCAACCTTCATCATAATTGCACATTCAATACGTTTTCTCTGTAATTCACAGCCAATGTCATAGGCATCGTTGATTTTCCCATGGAAATTATAAGAATTAGCTGCACAACCGCCACTGCAATAGAACTTAGCAAAACAATCACGGCATTTTTCTTTTGCATATACATTACAAGTCTTAAACTCATCCTGAATATCAGTTCTTGTAATGCCTTCAAATACATTACCCATTAAGAATTCTTCCTGACCAACAAACTGGTGACATGGATAAAAATCTCCCCATGGGGTCACTGCCAAATATTCCGTTCCCGAACCACATCCGGAAAGACGCTTGGCAACGCAAGGACCACCTGTTAAATCAATCATAAAGTGGAAGAAATTCGCTCCCTTACCTTCTTTGCGACGACGGATTAAATCCTTGGCAAGCTCGTCGTATTCTTCTAAAATCTTTGGGATGTCCGCTTCGGTAATAGCATACGCATCCTCCGGTTTTGCAACAACCGGTTCTACGGAAATCTGTTTAAAGCCCAAATCTGCAAGATGTGCCACATCCTTTGAAAAATCAAGGTTATTATGCGTAAAAGTACCACGCACGTAATAATCCATCTGGTCGCGGCTCTCTGCTACCTTCTGGAACTTCGGAACAATGACATCGTAACTACCCTGCCCGCCTCTGAAAGGACGCATCATATCGTTAATTTCTTTACGTCCGTCAATACTGCAGACAATGTTACTCATTTCCTTATTGGCAAATTCCAAAATATCGTCATTTAATAAAATACCATTGGTCGTTAATGTAAAGCGGAATTTCTTATTATTTGGTTCTTCCAGACTTCTTCCGTAAGCAACAAGCTCTTTAACCACATCCCAATTCATAAGTGGCTCACCGCCAAAGAAATCCACTTCCAGATTGATACGGTTACCGGAATTAGCAACTAAGAAGTCCAATGCCTTCTTACCAACTTCAAGATTCATAAGTGCACGTCGTCCATGATATTCGCCTTCTTCTGCAAAGCAATACTGGCAAGCCAGATTACAATCATGGGCAATATGTAAACAGAGAGCCTTTACCACCGTCTGTCTCTTTTTAAAATCAATAATATAATCCTTATAAATATCCTCTGTATAAAGCTGTCCTGCTTCCTTTAATGCTAAAAGTTCTTCACAAACCTCAGCCATCTCCTCCTGCGGATACGGAAGATTCTTACAAGCTTCTATGGCAGCCGTCAGTGTTTCTTCTTCCGGCAAGTTCTTTTTTACCACTTCTTCTACAAGAGGAATGGCATCATATACACAATCGTCCACCACGTGAACAGAACCGCTGTTCACATCCAAAACGATATTATATCCGTTGTTTTTATACTGATGTATCACAAATTTACTCCTCACTCTAAATTAATAGGGAAATCCTATCCCTATAACATAACATAGACTCGAAATCGGTTATCCCAACTTCGAGTCTGTCAGTCGTTACTTATTCAATGAATTATTTCATCTTTTCGCAGCTCTGATTTCCTACTGTACAAGATGTCTTACAAGCTGACTGGCAAGATGTCTGGCATTCACCACAGCCGCCCTTTTTCATAGATTCTTTTAAATCTCTTGTGCTGATTGTCTTAATATGTTTCATGGGATGTCCTCCTTTATTTAGTCCACAAAGAGCTTCCTCTGCTTCTTTGGTACATTCTTCTGATGAGTATATCACACTTCCCCCGGTTGTTCAAGAACATCTGCGGATTCTTCCGGCAAACGGAGCAATACTTTAGTAATTCGATTCTGATGAACCGTTTCTACCTTAATGCGGATTCCGTCTTCTGTCGTAACTTCTTCCCCAACTGTCGGCATTCTGTCCAAAATCTGAAGTACTAATCCTGCTATGGAATCATAATCTTCGCTTTCCAGTTTCGTATCAAGCTCATCATTAATATCATCAAGTTTACGGTTACCATCAATCAGGTATGCATCTTTTCCTACCTTCTTAATGAACTCATCCTCATCCTCATCGTATTCATCCCGGATTTCTCCAACGATTTCCTCCAATAAGTCTTCCAGGGTAATCATTCCCGCACACGCGCCGTATTCACTTAATACAAAGGCCACGTTGTTGGTGGTTTCCTTCATTTCCATTAATAAATCCGCTGTCTTTTTATATTCATATGTATAATAAGCGTCACGGATAATATCCGCCACTCGGAATGTCTTGATATCATTTACCAAAATGAAATCCTTAATATTGACAAGACCGATAATATTATCCCTGTCCTCCTTGTAAACCGGAATTCGGGTATACATACACTCCCTGAACAGGTCCATCAGTTCATCGTATCCGGCATTTTCTTCGATGGTAACCATATCAATTCGCGGAATCATAATATCTTTCGCAACCGAATCCGAAAAATCAAACACATTAATAATCATTTCCTTTTCTTCGGATTCAATCACTCCGTCCTCATGACTCACATCCACATAGGTACGAAGCTCATTCTCCGTCATCAGATTCTTCTGACCCGGATTAATATGAAATAATTTCAAAAACACTCCTGCCACATGGTCAATAATAAAAATAACCGGAGTCAGTATATACATCAATCCATAAATAATCGGTGCATAAAATAAAGCCAACGCTTCCGATTTAATCATGGCTGCATTCTTCGGTAATATTTCACCAAATAAAAGTACCAGCAAAGTCAATATACCGGTCGCAATACCAACTGCATAACTCCCCCAAACCTCGATTGCCAATGTGGTTGCCAGGGATGATGCTGAAATATTTACAATATTATTACCAATCAAAATAGAACTCAGCATTTTACCATGCTGTTCCGTAACCTTCTGCAGCGTAACTGCTCTTTTGTTTCCATTATCAATTAATGCTCTGATTTTGATTGGATTAATGGTGGTAAGAGAGGTTTCTGCTGATGAAAAGAAAGCAGAAAGCGCTAACAACACCACTAATATTACTAATTGAATGATACTGGCCGTATCCAATGAAAAATCACACTCCCTTTTATTTCGTTTTGCTTTACATATTGTTTTATGAAAAATCCTACAAAATTGCCGAATAATTGTCAAGCTAATAAATATATTTTTTAGAAATGCTTCATATATATAGACATAAAATTAAATCTATCAACACAGAAAGGATAACCCTATGAAGACTCACTTTTCAAAATCCCGTGTTTCCATACCGGATAATACCGTCTACATTGTAATTTTTATCATCTTTTTACTGCTTTCCTACCTTATTACCTTAGCAGGTCTTATGATTCTTGCATTTCTCCTCTACAAAATTCCTATGGCAGACTCTGCTGTCAATATCGGAATTGTCATGGTATACATTTTATCCACCTTTGTTTCCTCCTTCCTCTGTGGGAAAAAACAAAAGTGCAAGAAATACCTATGGGGATTTTTAATCGGAACAGGCTATTTCCTTGTTCTGCTTATAACCTCCTTTTTTACCGGCACCTCTACCTTAGAAGCGGGAAGTAATACCATAACTACCTATATTATCTGTGCCGGAGCCGGAACTCTCGGTGGTATGTTAGCATAAGATAAACAAAAAGGAAAAATATATGGCATATACAATTATGATTGACGCCGGTCACGGCGGCTGGGACAATGGAGCGCAATACATGGGGCGTCTGGAAAAAGAAGACAATCTGTCACTTGCACTGGCTGTAGGCAGCATATTAACGGAATACGGCTTTGACGTCCGGTATACACGGACTGAGGACTATTATGAACCCCCTTACCAGAAGGCAATGGACGGAAACCGTGCAGGAGCGGATATCTTTTTATCCATTCACAGAAATTCCTCTCCGATTCCCAATCAATATAACGGAGTAGAATCCCTTGTTTATTCCAATCAGGGTCTTCCTGCTTTATTGGCAAGAAATATCAATTCCCAATTGGAGCGGATTGGTTACCGGAATATCGGCATATCGGAACGGCCTAACCTGATTGTTCTTAACAGTACTTCCATGCCGGCAGTTCTGGTAGAAGCCGGCTTTATTAATTCTGACCGTGACAATGAGCTTTTTGACAATTTCTTTAATGAAACTGCCTATGCCATTGCAGACGGTGTAGCCATGACCTTATTCCCTCAAAACTATCCAAACATGTAATTCATAAAATAAGATTACTTCCTCCCTCCCCATAATATAAAAAACAACTCCCATTCCCGGTTATTTCCCGGAAGTAGGAGTTGTTTTTAACTTTTACTCTCTTAACACTCTGTTATTTCAATCTGAAAATCCCTGTCACAACATACTGCCAACACATATCCCTGCCTACTGTCAACCTCTGCAAAGAAGGCACCCTCATCCCCTTCTGCCTTAACAAGTTGCTTGTCAAAATCTATGACAATATTACGGAAGTCCAAAGAAAGCCCCACACCAAGCATCTTCACATAACTTTCTTTTATGCACCAGACCCTGTTTACATTCGTAATCGGTTCTTCTTCTGAAAGAAAGAAGGAACTCTTTTCTTTTTCATGCAGAATCCGATGTATCATCCCCTCTTTCATAGGGCGTATCTCTTGAATATCAATCCCTATTTTTGTAATTGCCTTTTCTTCCTGCTGACTTATCCTGTTTCCTTCATCGGTATTTGCCGCATAGGCTAATACCGCATACTCACCGGAATGTGACAAATTAAATACCACATTCTCCTGCCCTGCCAGATATGGCTTCCCTTTTTCTCCATATTCATAGCGGGGACTTTCTATCTCCAATTCCTCACACATCTTATTTAACAAATACGCGGAAACCAGAGAACGTAGCTTATCCTTTTCCTGCTTTAATAACTGTATCTTCTCCCACCGGCTATCTTCCACAAAGGAAGGTTTCTCTCCGGACAGCATCTCCACAAATTCCGGTGCCTGTATATTCTTACTCAATATTTTTATCATCTTTTACTCCAAAACACCGGTCACTCCTACGTACTAACCAATTTCGTTCTATTCTGCCGGTTTATGATAAAACTTACCCTGCAACTGCTCTGTCCGTACTACATTAATGAACGCATCCGGGTCCACCCGTTTTACAAACTCCACAACCTCTTTACTCTCCGCACTCGACACCACCGAATATACCATGCTGCGCTCCTGTCCTTCATAAGAGCCTTCGCTTTCCATAATGGTTGCGCCATGCCTGCTAATCTTATAAATAGCATCACATACCGGCTTTGCCTTATTGGTTACAATAAATAGGGTTGCCTGCTGGTATTTTTTATACAACATATGAAGAACCTGGGTAGAAGCATATTGGAAAATAATCGAATACAAGGCTCTGTCCCATCCGAATAAAATACCTGCCACTCCAAGAATTGCCATATTCACACCCAAAATGACATTAAAGGAATCCACACCCTTTTTGTCAGACAGATAAATGGCAATAAAATCCGTTCCTCCGCTGGTCGCATTCATAAGCAGGCACAGGCTCACTGCAACACCGTTCAAAATACCGCCAAAAATACTGATTAATAAAATGTCATAAGTAACCACATAAGCCGGAATCATATCCGTCAATATACTTGACAACACAATCATCAGGCAGGAATACAAGGTAAACTTCTTACCGATAAATCTAAATCCAATATAAATCGGAATGGCATTCAATAAAAGATTTACCACCGTATACGGAATCTCTGTGTGAAAAAAGCTCTCTGCAATATGCTGAATCAAAATCGTAATTCCCATTACGCCACCCGGGAACAAATCACCCGTACGGACAAATGTCTTCGTATTTACGGCGATTAGCACAGAGGCAAGACATATCACAAGAATTCTTTTCCCGTCTTTTTTCCAATCAAAGGTCATAGTTCCTTCTTCCCCGCTTCCTTCTCTTTCCATCATGGGTATCCCATGTGGCAACTCCCTCATTGCGGATATCCCCCAATGAACGGCACATTGCTCTGCTTTATAGTATGTCTCGTAATGCCTGTAAATCTTCTTTGGTCGTTGCCCAACAAGTAGCAAACCGGACCACTGTATGTTCTTCATCATAAGGTTCCCAGATGCAAAACCGGACCTTTTCTTCCAATTCCTTTAACTTTTCGTTGTGTAAAATAACGAACTGCTGATTGGTCGGTGAATCTAAGAATAATTCGTACCCTTTTTCCTCAAATATCTCCTTCAGGCGCTGTGCACAATCAATAGCATGTCTGCTAATTGTAAAATACAAATCATCCGTAAACAAAGTATCAAACTGTACACCAAGCACCTTACCCTTGGCAAGCAATGCCCCGTGCTGTTTTACCCTGGTCATAAAATACTTCGGTACATTTTTCCCTGTAAAAACAACTGCCTCACCACATAGGGCTCCTACCTTGGTTCCACCGATGTAAAACACATCACAAATCTCCGCAACATCGTTAAGCGTTACGTCTGCCTGATAGCTCATAAGACCATAGCCAAGTCTGGCACCATCCATATACAAAGGAATCTGATATTTCTTGCACACAGCCTTAATATCCAATAATTCCTGCTTCGTATATAGTGTTCCATACTCCGTCGGATAGGAAATATACACCATTCCCGGAAATACCATATGCTCACGGGTTCCATCCTGCCAGAAAACCTCTAAATATGCCTTTAACTCACCGGCATCCATCTTTCCGTCATGCCCCTTTACTGTTAGCACCTTGTGTCCCGAATACTCAATGGCACCGGCTTCATGTACATTAATATGCCCTGTCTCAGCTGCCACTACCCCTTCGTATGGTGCCAACATGGTATCAATCACAAGCTGATTGGTTTGCGTACCGCCCACCAGGAAATAAACCTCTGCATCCGGACAACCGCAGGCCTCTTTTATCCTGTCCTTTGCCCGCTGTGTATACTCATCAAATCCATAGCCTGTCTGTGCATCCATATTTGTCTCAATCAGACGCTGTAATATTTTCTCATGTGCGCCTTGGGAGTAATCATTTTCAAACGATAACATCTTTTTTCACCTTACCATTTTATCCAAATTTTCTATCCAAATTATACTATATCATTAGTTCTACTTCAATTTAGAAATCCTATCCTCTTGGAAAAGAATCCCCCACAAAACACAAAAAAGCCCTTGTCAGATATTACGTAATATGTTAATATAAATTTCGGTCGTTAAAGATTAAGCCGGCGTGTCGGAATGGCAGACGAGGCAGACTCAAAATCTGTTGTGGGCAACCACGTATGGGTTCAAGTCCCATCGCCGGCAGTATTAAACAAGGAAAACATCGGTTTTCCTTGTTTTTTTATTTGGCATCCGATACAATAAATACATGGAACTCATTCATTTGTTACAAGCTCATAGAGCTATACATGAGAGGGGTATATTTTATGACAATTAATCCCTTATCCACAAATCGGCTTCCAACCACGCCTTCCAATTCTTCTACTCTGGAAAGCAATAAACTTCAAACACAGCTTACTACAAAAGAACAACGCCTGAATAAGCTTTCTTCCGATAATAGTATGACTGCTCAGGATAAAGAAAGAGAGCGCAAAGCATTGCAGCGTGAAATTACAGAAATTACGCGTAAGCTAAAATTAGAACGCATGGAAGAAAAGCAGGAAGCAAAAGAAACAGCAAAAGAACAGGATAAGAAAAGAATCATTCGGGAAGAACTTCTTGAAGAAACAAATTCTGACAACATCAACAAAAAAAATGCCGATGAGCAAGAACAATCTGTTGGTAAAGTTTCCGCTAACACTGAAAAAGAGGATGCTCTTACAAAGGATATCCCACTGGTAACTCTGAAAAATATTCTTACCGCTGATTCGCAACTAGCACAAAATGTTGTTCAGGACAATGCCGGCAAACGTCTGGATGCTCAAAAAGACATATTAAGAGCAGAAATGCAATCAGATTCTCTTTTAGGTACGGATACAACAGCTAAAAAAGAAGCTTTGACTAGCCTTCGTAAAAAAGAAGAACTTCAGATTGAAGTATTGAACAATCGCTCCGAAGTAATTACACCTGATTTGCAATTCGGTTCTAAAATAATAATACGTGAATAAAGGACTTAGATACATACTATGAGAAGAAAAAGACAACAAAATGATTTACTTACCTTTTTAGGCGGACTTGCCATGTTAGTAGCGGGACTCTACTGGCTGACTACAAGAGTAACGGTTTCCAGTAGTTTCTTTGGCGGCGGTTTTTCTTTTGGCGGAGTTAGCATTAATTCCGGATTAATCGTAGTTCCGTTTATCGCAAGCATCATATGGTTGTTTGTTAACCCGGATTCTTTTATGGCAAAGATTTGCACAGGCCTCAGTATCTTACTGATTATTGCCGCTATTATTATGAGTACCCATTTACATATGCGTTCAACTTCGCTTTATGAATACCTGATTATGCTGGTATTTATCTTCGGCGGCGGTGCATTGGTTCTCAAAGTACTCTGCAATCCGAAATATAAAGATTCCGATAACAGAAGTGACTATGATAAAAGATTAGAAGAAATCGAAAACTTAGCCGATGAATTAGAAGAATTAAAAAGAAATATGAAGTAATAACAAAAAGCAGCTATCATATCTAGCTGCTTTTTGTTATTACTTAAAACGTAAACTTATTCCAAATATCCAATCCGTCAAAGGTTGCAAAATAATCCTTTGGTGTCTCAGCACGACGGATTAACTGTACACTTCCGTCTTCTTTTAACAGAAGTTCTGCTGATTTTAACTTACCGTTATAGTTGTAACCCATAGCAAAGCCGTGGGCACCGGTATCATGAATCACTAAAATGTCTCCCTTGTCAATCTGTGGTAACATACGGTCGATAGCAAATTTATCATTGTTTTCACATAAAGAACCAACCACATCATACATGTGGTCACATGGTGCATCTTCTTTTCCCATAACAGTAATATGATGATACGCACCATACATAGCCGGACGCATAAGATTTACTGCACAGGCATCACAACCGATGTACTCCTTGTGTGTATGCTTCTCATGAATAGCTGTTGTTACCAGATGTCCGTAAGGTCCCATCATAAAACGGCCAAGTTCTGTGTAAATAGCCACATCACCCATGCCTGCCGGCACCAAAACTTCTTCATATACCTTACGTACGCCTTCCCCAATCACACGGATATCATTGCCTTCCTGATCCGGTCTGTAAGGAATACCGATTCCACCGGAAAGGTTGATAAAGGAAATCGCAACACCAGTATCTTCTTTTACCTTTACAGCAAGTTCAAATAACTGCTTTGCAAGAGTCGGATAATAATCATTGGTCACGGTATTACTTGCTAAAAATGCATGAATACCAAACTTTTTAACACCCTTTTCCTTTAACACACGGAACCCTTCAAATAACTGCTCTGTGGTAAATCCATACTTAGAATCCCCCGGGTTGTCCATAATATCATTGCTGATTGCAAATACTCCACCCGGATTATAACGCATGGATAATGTCTCCGGTAATTTACCCAATGTCTTTTCCAAGAAATCAATATGGGTAAAATCATCCAGATTAATAGTCGCTCCCAATTTAGCCGCATATTCATATTCACAAGCAGGTGTTTCATTGGAAGAAAACATAATGTCCTCCCCGGAAACTCCCATAGCCTCTGATAACATAAGCTCTGTCTGGGAAGAACAATCTGTTCCGCAACCATATTCTCTTAAAATAGTAATCAAATATGGATTGGGAGTTGCTTTCACTGCAAAATATTCCTTAAATCCCTTATTCCATGAAAATGCTTCTTTCAACGCCTTGGCGTTCTCACGAATTCCCTTTTCATCATAAATATGAAAAGGAGTCGGATATGTCTTAATAATTTCTTCTAACTGTTCCTTTGTAACAAATGGTGTCTTGCTCATAAGTATGCACTCCTCTCTGCCCAAAAAAGGATTCTCCTAATTCCAATTTAGCAATTACTCATTATGATACTCATATTTATGCAGTTTTGCAAGAAAAATATATAAAAACAGCCAGCCTTTGTCGGCTGGCTGCATTACATATTATTCAGTTTCTGCCAAACTGCTACCCTTTGCATTCTTAGGAAAACACAATGCCACCTTAAATAAATCTCCGTCAATTTCGATTTCAAATTTACCGCCCTGTAACTCCGTAAAAGACTGGGCAATGGCAAGGCCAAGTCCGCTTCCTTCCGTGTTGCGTGATAAATCACCGCGTACAAATCGCTCTGTAATCTCACTGGCTTTAAAATTCATTTCCACTGCGGACATGTTTTTGAAACGGATTACATATTCTTCTTCCTGCTCCTCCATGTCAATATACACGCGGGATTGTGGCATGGAATATTTCAATATATTCTGAATCAGGTTATCCATGATTCGATAGGTACGGTTCGGATCTAAGTAAGATACACATTTATGCTCCGGCAGATTCCAACGGAATTCTAACTTGCTGTCTGCAATCTTATCTTCATTTTCCAGACATACCTGTTTTAACAGATTAACCAAATCCATGTCCGTACAATACAAAGTAATATTATTGGAGGTTGCCTTACTTACCTCAAACAAGTCTTCAATCAGCACCTTGAGTCGCATGGATTTCTTATCCAGAGTATCAATGTATTCCCTGCGTTCTTCCTCTGTAATATTTTCATTTTTCAATAAGTCAACATAGGTAATAATCGCAGTAAGGGGAGTCTTTAAGTCATGGGATACATTGGTAATCAACTCCGTTTTCATATTCTGGCTCTTTGCTTCTTCTGCTACTGCCTTAGCAAATCCGCTCTGCACCTTTTTCAGTTCATCTCCGACTTCTGTAAAGACACCCAAATTAGAATCAACTTCTGCCTTCAGATTACCTTCTGCCATTTCTTTTGTCACATTTAAAATGGACTCATACTGCTTCTGCATTTTACATCCGTTTTTACGTAATACCACAAATAGAATAACAGAATAAATAATTACACCAAACCATCCCACAAACCAGAAACAGCACAACACACCTACTATCAATGCATTAACAATCACTATTTTCCAGATACTCTTATTCAAGCCTTTGCTGATATTAACATCCGTCACATAATGGTATGCACCCTTACATAAATTAAGGAGCCATGCACAAATCATTACGATAAGCAAGCGGTTTTTCAAATAATACACCGGTCGGAATAAGAACTGACGCAGAGCAGTCACACAAATATATTCCATAAAGAATACAAATGCCCATCCGATAGCATTCAAACCCAGTAGGACATAATAAATGGTATCCGGCGTTACATCGTATCCGATAATAGTAACCGGACCATATAATGCCAAGTTTTCTAACAACACCGGATAGCAGGTGAAATACATGAGTTCAAACATGAGATATACACCGCCAACTGTACAAGCTGCAATCACACACATTATTTCTGCCGGAATTGAAAAGATTTTCTCCCATCCTGTTTCCAGTTTCTTAAAGAATGGTAAAATAAATGCCATCAATGCAACAAAGATAACGGCTATCAACACAATCCACTCTACGCCCATGCTCATAAGGACGTTATATGGATTATAATTATATTTTTCAGCGGATGTTGCCATTCTGTCATGCACAAACTGGGAATCCTCATCCACTACAAATACAGCCTTAAAATTCTTAGGTCGCAATTCCATCGGGTCAACTTCAGCCCCTGCATCACATATCCCATTAAAACAATTTACATTGTTTTCATATTGGGATATGGAATCCTTGGCATGTTGATACATGCTGCCATAACTGTTGATATTTCCAAAACTGTTAAAACGGACATCCGAAATATTACCATACTCATCAAACTGTAAAATCAAATAACCAAGCTTGCCCGCTGCTCTCAGTTGGTCCTCCACATTTCCCCGTTCTACATGCTGTTTTTCTAAAAACAAAGCACTCAAATCATAGTCCAACTGACTTCTTCCTGCCGATTCATATGTTGCCAGATTGGAATTATCCTGATATTCCACATAATAATCACACTGTTCTGTCAATGTATAGTAGTCATTAATCCAGCCATAATAATCCAACGCTGTGAAATTAACGGCTTTTTTGTATGTATCCTGCAATATCGTTCCATAGAGATAATAGCCGGTTTCCATAGCATAGTTCACAAAATCGCTACTCAATTCATATTCTGCATCTTCCGACACCGTTTTCTCTGCAGAGGAACCCTTAGAAATAATAACCGGCTCTTCAACCGGATAATACGTATGCTCGGTGACTTCGATTTCACCTTCCTTACTCATATCCGTTTCTGCATGATAAGCATGTTCCGTAACTTCTATTATCGTCTCTTCGCTCTCTACCACATTTACATCTTCTGTAATCTGTTCATTTGGTAAAACATCCACCACTGCAATTTCTTCATTCGGCAGATAATCCGTCTCCAAATTCGTATCGTTTCCTTCTGCCGGGAGAGCTTCTTCTAAGTCTATTTCCTCATCTGCAGCTGCACTCTCCTGCGCTTTAATTTCCTGAAGCTTCTGTTCATACACCTGTCCCATCCTGGGATACAGGGACACCAGCACAATTGCCGGAACAAAAATTGTTACTATAATCAGTAAAACTTTTAATCTACGCATTTTTTTCGATTTTGTATCCAACGCCCCACACCACCTTTAAATAATTTGGTTTTTTCGGGTTTAACTCAATCTTTTCCCTGATATTACGGATATGTACCATGATGGTGTCGGAATTAATTGCTTTTTCATTCCATACACGCTCATAGATTTCATCAGCAGAATACACACGTCCCGGATTTTTCATGAGTAATAAAAGGATTTTATATTCCATTGGGGTCAATTTCACTACATTTCCATCCACACGTAATTCTACTTTTTCTTCATTCAGTTCCAAGCCGCCAACCCGATAAATATGTTCTTTGTTCTCCGGTTCTGAAGATACCTTTTCCAGATAATGCCGATAGCGGCGCAAATGGGAATTTACCCTTGCTAAAAGTTCAAGGGGAGTAAACGGCTTTGTTACATAATCATCCGCTCCCATATTGAGTCCCAGAATCTTGTCCACTTCCTCTGATTTTGCAGATAACATAATAACCGGGAAATCATATTCCTTTCGCATCTCCATGACCATCTGAATTCCGTCCTTACGAGGCATCATAACATCGACAATGGCCAAATGGATTTCATTTTGGTGCACCTGCTCTAATCCTTCCACGCCATCAGCTGCCTTATAAACCTCATATCCCTGACTCTTCAGATAGATTTCGATTCCGTCTCTGATTTCCTTATCATCTTCCACAATTAACACATGATTCTTTTCCACGACACTTATCTCCTGTACCCTCTTACTTGACCACTTTCCTTTTATCATGGTCATATTACATCTGAAAACTTAATAACAAATGCAGGTATTTCTAAAGAATCCCTAAAGAAAACCTGCATTTACGCTATACAGAGGGCTACGACATTCTTTATACGTGACACGCTCTCGCTCCACTTATGACACAGCGGTACTAGACTCGAAAAAACCTCGTCAAGTACCGGTGTCAACATAGGGTCACTTTATAAAGAACATCTTAGCCCTCTATATATTCTCAATCTGCCAGTCTATCGGTTCAATTCCGTTAGCCTTTAAAAATTCATTGGCTTGACTGAAGTGCTTGCATCCAAAAAATCCACGATATGCAGATAATGGACTTGGATGTGGCGCCTTTAATACCAAATGCTTTGGATTATTTAACATTGGTATTTTGTTCTGTGCCGGTCTTCCCCATAAAAAATATACAATCGGTCTATCCTGCGCATTCACTGCCTGAATCACTGCATCCGTAAATCTTTCCCATCCCTTTTGCTGATGGGAATTTGCCTGATGGGCACGCACTGTGAGCACCGTATTCAAAAGTAAAACTCCCTGGTCTGCCCATTTTTTTAAATATCCGTTATTCGGAATATAACATCCCATATCTTCATGGAGTTCTTTATACATATTCTGCAATGAAGGCGGAATATCCGGCTGATCCGGTAACACAGAAAAACTCAAGCCATGTGCCTGATGTTCATTGTGATACGGGTCCTGTCCTAACAATAACACCTTAACCTCACTTAGGGGTGTAAAATGAAATGCATTAAAAATATCCTCGGAAGGCGGATATATAACATGCGAACTGTATTCACCTTTCACAAATTCATATAACTCTCTATAATATGGTTTCCTGAATTCACCGCCAATGGCTTCCAGCCAATCATTCTGAATCATTCCCATTGTTTCTTCTCCTGTACGGGCAAAATCGGCAGAACCGCTTTCTTAAAGCAATACCACCGAATTTACTCTTTGTATCGTATCCTATTACGTTTTCCCATCATTTTCAAATAGGGAGCCTTACACTACTCCGCTATAATCTTACCGAAATACCTTCTTCTCTAAGATACTCTTTTACTTCTTTAATTTCCAGTTCCTTAAAATGGAATAGGGATGCTGCCAGAACCGCATCTGCTTTTCCCTCTGTAACAGCGTCCTTAAAATGTTCTAACTTACCGGCACCGCCCGATGCTATAACCGGAATAGACACTGCTTCTGATATGGTTCTTGTCAACTCAATATCATATCCGTTCTTGGTACCGTCACAATCCATGCTGGTTAACAAAATCTCGCCGGCACCTAAGCTTTCTGCCTTCTTGGCCCACTCCACCGCATCAATTCCGGTATCCACACGACCACCATTTAAATAGATATTCCAGCCATCAAATGGCTCTCTCCGTTTTGCGTCGATAGCAACGACAACACACTGACTACCGAATATATCTGCTGCTTCTTTAATCAGCTCCGGGCGCTTGATTGCTGCTGAGTTAACGGATACCTTATCCGCACCCTCACGTAAAATCTCTTTAAAATCTTCTACCGTACGGATTCCGCCGCCAACCGTAAATGGAATAAACACTTCCTTGGCAACATTCCGTACCATATCCACTACGGTTTTTCTTCCGTCACTGGATGCTGTAATATCCAAGAAAACCACTTCATCCGCTCCTGCTTTGTCATAAGCAGCAGCGACTGCAACCGGGTCACCCGCGTCCGTCAAATTCACAAAATTAACACCTTTTACCACACGACCGTTATTGACATCCAGACACGGAATAATTCTAACTGTATGCATTTATGCCTCCTCCTTATCCAGATGAATAAAATTATTAAGAATCGTAAGTCCTACCGTAGAACTCTTTTCCGGATGGAACTGACAGGCAAATACATTATCCTTTTCTACCGATGCATGAATGCTCACTCCGTATTCCGTTGTTGCTACCACGCTGGAACTATCCTCTGCCTGTAAATAATAGGAATGGACAAAGTATACATAGCACCCTTCTTCTAATCCCTTATACAATTTTCCCTTGTTTGGAAACTGCAATGAATTCCATCCGATCTGTGGAATCTTTAACGCTCCGTTCCGGTCCGGAATCTTTACAATTTTACCCGGCAAAATACCAAGTCCCTTTACTCCCGGTGACTCTTCACTTTCTTCAAATAACAACTGAAGACCAAGACATATCCCCAAAAATGGAGTCCCTCTGTTTACAATCTCGTGTATCACTTCATACAATCCATATGCATGAATCTTCTCCATGGCAGCGCCAAAGGCTCCTACACCCGGAAGAATTACCTTATCTGCACGTAACAATACCTCTTTATCCCTTGTTATGCAGGTCTCCTCTCCCAACTTTTGAAGGGCCTTTTCCACACTCTTGATATTCCCCGCATCATAGTCGATTATTGCTATCATCTATTCAAATCCTTTCAAATCAAGCATTTTCCAGTTACTTACTTGTATTTTTTAACAGTTTCTACTGTCATTTCATTACTTTTTCATCCATTATTTTACATATCATTACACATTATATTTAGCAAATATTTAGTATACTAAAATCTATACTAAATAGCCATTAGTTGATGGGCTATCTCATTAATTTGAGTCAACTGCTCGTCACTTGGTTTAGCATCAACATAATTATCCATTGTTGTGGATATGTTTCCATGTCCTAATATGTATTGTAATGTTTTAGGTGGTAAATACTGCATGTTTGTAGCAAAGGTATGTCTACAGATATGTGGTTCAAATTTACGAATTGGATTCTCTGAATTTACTGCGTTAAAACGTTTAATGCAATTTTGCAGATATTCTTCCACATGACTTCTCACTATTGTTTTCCTGCTTCTTGTAGCAAGAAATACAAACCCTTCGTATTCATTACCTCGCTCATCATAACACACCGGCTCAATATCGCCTTTTAGATAACGCTTCTTAAGAACACTCTCAAAACACTTGTATACACCATCTGTCATAGGAATAATGCGTTCCCCATTTGATGTTTTCGTAGGTAAAACAATATGCGTATGATTGATACATTGCAGCTGCTTATTAACTGTTATCATCCGCTTTTCCATATCAATATTGTCAAGCGTAAGACCACACAATTCAGATGCTCTTAACCCGGTCCAAAACAAAATGTACAACATATCATAACAATGTAAACTGTGTGCATCATTTGAACAGAAATCAAGAAATCTACTCATATCTTCTACAGATAATGCTTCCATCTTCTTACTATCACTTCTATCTGTTGTGATTCTTCTGAATGGATTTTTCGCAACATAATCATAGTCTAAAGCATACTCAAAAGTTCTTTTGATAAGGCTAATCTGTGTCTGTATAGATGAACCTCTGTATTTTGTTTTCATATCAGCAAGCCACTCTTCACAGTGTTCAGGTCTGATCTTGCCAATCTCCATATAACCTAGCTTATACTGTTTTAATGTATTTACCGTTACCTTATATCCAACTTTTGTATTATGGGCTAACTTCTTCCTGTTGTATAAGGAATTTAAGTATCTATCCACCACTTCTAATAGTGTAAGTTTCGCACCATCAATATCAATATTGTTGGCAAGTAGTGCGTTTAGTTCTTCCTCCTTCTCACGCAAACTCTTAGATGATTTCTTACCTTTCGGTAATTGGTCTGTCATTTCAAGCCTATAAGAACTTATAACTCTCTGTTTTCCGAAACTATCCTTATAATGATATTCATATCTTTTTGTTTTCGGATTATAATACTCATTCGGTCTTAACGTTTTTCTTGCCGGCTTGTTTTTTTCTAATGATGTTTTATTTGCCATTTCTCAGCCTCCTATAAAAAAAGAGTGCCTCGAATGCTTACCATAAAAAATAGTATCACATTCAAGGCACCTTGTCCAATTTTATATCTGTTCCACTTGTCCAATGTTGTAGGGTTACAATTGATGTGACACTTTAATCCTATACAAAAAGCGATTGAACTATTAGAATGTTAATCACCACAAAAAACAAATCTAATACGGAGCTCAATCGCTATGAATACTATAA
>JAZSEL010000122.1:0-2934 GCA_045531685.1 Lachnospiraceae bacterium
AATACAAGCCCGGCACTGCATAATTGCTCTTAGGATGCTCCGGCTTTTCCTCGATAGAAAGAGCCTTGCCGTTTTCATCAAATTCTACAACGCCATATTCTCTCGGGTCACGCACATAGTAGCCAAAGATAGTCGCACCGCTGTCACGGGATGCCACTTCTCTAAGAAGCTTTGAAAAGCTCTGTCCGTAGAAAATATTATCTCCAAGAACTAGTGCTACACTGTCATCTCCGATAAAGTCAGCGCCAATAATAAATGCATCCGCAAGCCCTCTCGGCACTTCCTGAATCGCATATTCAAAGCGCATCCCCAACTGTTCTCCGCTTCCTAAAAGTTCCTTAAATACAAGAAGGTCTCTTGGTGTGGAAATAATTAAAACCTCTCTGATGCCCGCTAACATAAGTGTTGATAACGGATAATAAATCATCGGTTTATCATAAACCGGCATAATCTGTTTGGAAATAGCCTTTGTCAGCGGGTACAATCTCGTTCCGCTTCCACCTGCTAAAATGATACCTTTCATACAAATACCCTTTCTATTTGTTACTATACATATCCTCGTAGTACTTCTGGTAGTCACCACTTGTTACGTTCTTCATCCAGTCTTCGTTTTCGAAAAACCATTTGATGGTAAGTTTGATGCCATCTTTAAACATTGTTTCTGGCTCCCAGCCAATTTCAGACTTAATCTTATCAGGAGCAATAGCATATCGTCTGTCATGACCTTTTCTATCTTCTACATAGGTAATCAAATCTTTTGATACCAATGCCTTTCTCGGGTCGCCTTCCGGCAACATTTCCTGTAATGTTTCAATGATAATATTGATAATTTCGATATTCTGTTTTTCATTGTGACCGCCTACATTATAAGTTTCAAATAAACGGCCTTTTTCCTGCACCATGTCAATTGCTTTTGCATGGTCTTCTACATATAACCAGTCACGCACGTTCTTACCGTCACCGTAGACAGGAAGCTTCTTACCCTGTAAAGCATTATTGATAATAAGCGGAATCAATTTTTCCGGGAACTGATATGGTCCATAATTATTGGAACAGTTTGTAATGTTCGCCGGGAATTTATAAGTATCCATATATGCCTTCACCAGCATATCAGATGATGCTTTGCTTGCTGAATATGGGCTGTGCGGGTCATATGGTGATGTCTCATAGAAAAATGCGTTATCATCATCCGGTAATGAACCATATACTTCATCCGTAGATACATGAAGGAATTTCTTACCTTCCTTAAAGCTTCCGTCAGGAAGTTCCCATGCTGCTTTTGCACAATTAAGCATTACCGCTGTACCAAGTACATTCGTCTGCACAAAAACCTCCGGATTCTTAATACTTCTGTCAACGTGGCTTTCTGCCGCAAAATGTACCACACGATCAATATCATTTTCTGTAAAAATCTTCATGATTGCTTCTTTATCACAGATATCAGCCTTAACAAAAGTGTAGTTATCTCTATTTTCAAGATCCTTAAGATTCTCAAGATTACCTGCATATGTCAATGCATCCACGTTGATAATACGGATCTCGTTATCATATTTCTTAAACATGTAATGAATGTAATTGGAACCGATAAAACCGGCACCGCCTGTTACCAAATAAGTTTTCATAGCTTATCCCTCCGGGTTATTATATTTGTTATGCACAGGTCTGCACGTCCCAACCTGCATTGTCTGTCTTTTTATATCAAATTCGGATTCAAGGCATTCTTTCCCATTAAAATCCATACTGCTTTTTATTTTACCACAAAACAAGCAAGAAGTGTACCTTTTTATAAAGGTTCTATAATAAATGTTGGGGTGTATGATTGAAAAATCATATACCTCAGCATTTTTATTTTATAATAAAGAAAAACCTCCCAGTGCCAGTCTCACAAACAAACCACCAGGAGGTACATAAATGCATAATCATTGTATCAATAAACTCTTAAATATTGAAGAGGTAATTGTAAAAAAGATTATTCATGCTGAACATTATGTGAAGATTATGCTGGAAACAAAACCTAAAGAGCACATTTGTCCCGCCTGCGGACAGCTTACAAAGCGGATTCATGATTACAGAATGCAAGCAATAAAAGACTTACCTTTCCAGATGAAACACTGCTACCTCGTACTCAGGAAACGCCGTTATGTCTGTTCCTGTGGCAAACGCTTCTATGAAAACTACAGTTTTCTGCCAAGGTATTTTCAGCGAACTTCCAGGCTGACTGCTTTTATTGCGGATACTCTGCATGATACCCGCTCCATTTCTTCTGTCGCTAAGATGTGTAATGTTTCTACTGCAACCGTAAACAGAATACTCGATACTATTTCCTTTGGAAAACCTAAAATTCCTCAGGTTCTTTCCATAGATGAATTTAAGGGAAATGCTGACGGTCAAAAATACCAATGTATTTTGGTTGATCCGTTAAAACATTCTGTACTGGATATCCTTCCTTCAAGATCTCAGACTCACCTGACTTCTTATTTTAGGGAGATTCCTAAAAGTGAACGCTATCGCGTGAAATTTTTCGTCTGTGATATGTGGAAACCTTATACGGAACTGGCTCAGACCTTTTTCCCCAATGCAACCATTGTGATTGATAAATATCACTTTATCAGACAGGTTACATGGGCTATTGAAAACGTCCGCAAAAGGATTCAGAAGACTATGCCGGCATCTCTTCGTAAGTATTATAAACGCAGCCGTTCCCTTATCCTCACCCGCTACGACAAACTTAAGGATGAAAAGAAAAAGGAATGCGACCTGATGCTCTTTTATAATGATGACCTGCGCTTAGCCCATTATCTGAAAGAATGGTTTTACCGTATATGTCAGAATCCAAAGTATTCTGAACAACGCAGGGAATTTTTTGAATGGATATCTACTGCAGAACAGTCACAGCTTACAGAGTTTGAAAAATGTGCATCCACTTACAGACAC
>JAZSEL010000016.1:0-3157 GCA_045531685.1 Lachnospiraceae bacterium
AGTATAGCATGGGGAGCGTGAAATGTAAAAGGGTGGGGGGATGGGAGCTCGCCAATGACTTGCACTTCACTGCGTTCAGGGGCCGTCAGCCTTTGGCTCCCTTCCTACATTTGGTTAGATCTCTCTACTGCGGGGTAGGCCTCTATCCTGTCGGGAGGGATTTAAGGATGTGCAATTTCTAGCTAAAAGAGATTTTCATTAGTGTAAAAAAGTTCCTTTTGGGGGTTTGCTTCCAGATATTTTTCAATAATTGCTTGCCTCAATGCCCGCCCTTCAACTTGGAATTTCTGTATTGTATTAATAGTGTCTCGAGTAATCATCACTTGACCTTCATAAATATCCCTTTTTTCATAATTGTCTTTTCTGATGGCTGTTTCAGAATTTCTATGCTGTGGGGAGAAATTTAAGTAGTATATATCCTCATTTTTTAAAACCCAATATTTCACACAATCTCGATAAACTGCAAACCAAAGCATGACATCACAGCAAGTTGGTTTTATCTGTTGAAAATTCATGAGAAAATCTTTTGTGGAACTTGAAGAAAGTGCTTTTAAATATAAAGGTTCATTGGGTTTATTTCTATCTACAGCACGTGAACCTTTAACTTCAATTTTTATACTTCCCCCATGTATGGTAGATATAAATCATATTGCCCCTTGTATGTTGGATCAATTTTCTTTGAAGGGCGTTTTAATTCCGGCTCTACAGAAAGCAGGTGACTGAATCCCCATGTGTCACCAAACCCTCTAGGTGCTGAAATTTCAAAAACATAGAGGAACAAGTTTCTGTTTATGTATTCATTTCTTAAATCAAGGTAGTCGTCAAAAGAAAGGATTCTTTCTTCAACAAGCTTTGTGATGATATACTCATATTTGTTGAACGGATAAACATTCTGAATATTCTCGATTTCAGAACGAAAGTCATCTAAATGTTTAAGTTTTAAAACCAGAGATTCCAATTCTTTTTCAAGTATTTCCATATATACACTCCTTTATATAATCATACTCGCTTTCAGAAATGGCGAAATAATCACAGATTAATTTGTCAGCATCTTCTTGCATTTTGTCATTTGATATAATGCCATTGTAGACTTCATTCAAATTTTGAATGAGGCTTGTATTCAATATAGGAAGAGGAAAATCCTTAAAATGCTGCTTTAAGACCTTTTTCGATTTGAATTTCTTTTGATATATGAATGTGTAGATAGGGCTATTGAATAGGCAGACAAGGATTTCCATAGGATAATCCGGCGCGATAATGATATTTGCACTGTTCAAGACTAAACTTCCTTCATCCAAAGCACAGACGATTTTATCGGAGATGAATTTATACACGATTTTCCGTGTACGAAACATCCTGATAGGTGCAACTTGCTGAAACACCTCTGGAGTGAATTTTATAAAGGTTTCTGGTTGTTTCAATCTGTAAGGGAATATATCTTTTCCTCTAAAAATAGGTTCTTCATCCTTCATTTTTTTTGTGTGGACATATTTTTTATTGTTTCCTGTTACAATTCCGAGGGCAAATTGAGTGTTTTCTGAAAGTTTCGCTGATTTTGTGGAATAGAGTTTGTTTAAAATAATATCGTCTCTTTCACAGACAGTATATGAAATGAAATAATTTGGAGGGGAAATATTTTTTATGTTTAGGTTATATCGTTTCTCTTTCTCCACAATGATATGATTCTTTCCATCTGTGATTTCAGAAAGCTTCAAAAGCACACATTCAGACTGAACTCCTTTAAATACCATTCCTAAAGGAAAAATTTCTATGTTTCTATGGGTGTTGAGCAAGAATTTCCGAATATTCTTGTGGGTTGAGACATTCAGTATTGATTCTGGTAGAAAAAAATATAAGGATCCGCTACCGGATAATTTTTTTAGGGAATTGTATAAAGCTATACTAAAAACCTCTGTTGTATCCAAAGATGAATAGTTGTATAGCAAGAAATCTTTCTGCTTTCTTGTCAATTTGCTTCCCCACGGCGGATTCGTAATGATAAAATCATATTTTTCATTCTCTAGTGAAAATAAATCTGTTTGATCGGGAAAAATTAGGTCACGTTTCTCAATATGGGGAGAAATCGAATCGTCATTAAAAAATAAAATAAGGTTTATGTGACAAATCAAGAGGGCTGTTTCATCTATATCGAAGGCAAAAATCTTGTCAGGATTATGTTTTTTGGAAAGGGTGTTGATTAGAATGCTTCCACTGCCACAGCATGGATCTAAAATTTGCGCATTTATTGGAACGTTTATGGGAGAAAGAAGCTCGGAAGGAGTATAAAATGAGCCAACCTTTGATTTTCTAGAAATACTTTGAACCGATTGATAAAAAGCGCCTAAAATATCATCATTTTTATTTTCAATATGAAAACTTTGAAAAATATTTATACCAGCATATATTTTATTTAGTTTTGCATATATTTGGGAGTTCTCATTGTATAAATTGTTGTTTAGAAGAATTTGTCTTCCTAGACAAGCGGTTGCTTCCATGATAGAAAAATTGCTTGCTTTAAATCTGTCAATAAGTTTTATAAGCAGCTCTTTCCTACTTTTATCTTTGATACCTAAGAATACAATATCCGAAGCATTTTGGTAGGACCGATTGGCTCTTGAGTGAAGTCTGTCTGTGTTTGTTTCAATAGCATTTATCAAAGTCGAATAAGTATCTTGTGTATAACATCCGTCTTTGGGCGATGGTATTACGCCTGTTTTTATCCAATTGTTCACAGTAGCGAGAGAAATGTTAAATCTATTTTGAATATCTTTTTTAGTGAAAGTTGCTTGTATCTTACTCATAGAATTCAATTATATATATATTCTGTTTTTAGTCCATTCATTTGTAAAGGTATTCCTGAAATGAGGTAAAAAAAACTGGTCCTTGAGGTTTGACTCAAAGACCAGTCGGAGTTGGAAGCCAATGGGGTTCGGCTCCCTCCTCCTAGCAAACCAGCAGGTAGTTTGCCATCGCCTCATAAGCAGGGAGGGACAGGGGATCGATATATTTGTTGGAGGAAAGGGGATTGGAGGCGAATCTCGCTATCACCATCTCTGCCATGGGATCGATGTAGATTGCCTGGCCGTGGACTCCACGGGCCATGTAGGCCTTGTGGCTGTTGTGGGTAATCCACCACATGCTGCGGTAGCTCCAGCCG
>JAZSEL010000124.1:0-5781 GCA_045531685.1 Lachnospiraceae bacterium
TAATCCAATAGGAACAAGCAGCAAAGGAAAACCATTATATACTTTAAAAGTAGTTGTTGATGAGGCAGGAAATGTAATCACTGCATTTCCTAAAAAGTAGAAGGAGGTTGTTGGAATGAATTTTTATATAGGTAATTCAATAGATGAAATTGATGAACAAGATGTCAATGTAGAATTTAGCGATGAGTTGATTGATTTTATCTATAAGATGAGAGACCGGACATCTTTTGATATGAGTAAATTGTATAAAATTGATCCTTATGATGATGTTGAAGTTTCTAAAAATGATTTATGTCAAATGGCTGAAATATGCAAATATATATTGGACTCAGCGTTGCTTCAGGATTACGAGGAGACAGGTGAAGGAAGACAAATGGTACAAGATTTATTAGAGATTATCCAAAAAGCGATTACAAGAGGATTGGGATTAGTTTCAATAGGAGATTGATAATCTGAATTATCTAGCTCAAATTTCGAGTTTTAAATAAATTTACAAAAAAGGCCCACCGCCTACATTATAGGAGAAGCAAAGTTAAAAGGATTAAGGCTAGAACTAGAAGAGATTTTTAGAATGGAAGTGGATATTTCGATAATTAAACAGGGTGGAACATTTGATAATCCACCCTTTATTCCATTTGAGTAGGAGGATGTAAATGTACAATGATTTATATTGTAAGGTGTTTATCGACACTAATTTAAGTTATGGAGAATTTTTTTCGAAAATAATGAACTATATTGATGGGAAAAAAGAGTCATTTAGTTATGTTGTTACAGATTGGTGTGATATATTTATTCAAAAGAATAAAGAATATAATATTGAGCAATATATGCTGGATTCTTCAGATTTTTTATATTGGAAATATTACTTAAATATAGAACCACAGCATATTGATGAACACAAATATATAAAAAATATTGCTAATCTGCTTAGCTATTTGAGAAAATATTGTAAAAGAGTGGTTATTGCATGTGATTTCGAAGATGAGGTAAATAGTATGGAGAACTTCCATATGTAAAAATAAGTACTACAGGCCAAAGTGGACGAGTTTGGGGGAAGGTGTTTGGGGAGGGCAGTATACCTTATGAAACGAAACTACTTGAGAAAAGCGATTATGGAAAAGTTATCATCACGAAAGAGTTTACTAGTAATCCATTTCTAGAGAATGGAAAGCGGAAACCAAATATAAAATATGCAGCAGGAGAACACAACTATTATTATGAGACGGATGAATTGGGCAGGATTTGTAAATGCTCGGCAGATGAACTTAAATTAAAGGAGCATCTTGGCAGGCTAAAACATAATCCAAACACGCCGGGAAAATTGGAGGGAGACCATGCAGGACATCTTGTTGCCGATGTATTTGGCGGCTCCCCAGAACTTGACAATCTTGTTTCGCAGGCAAAGGATGTTAATTTCAAACAGTATCGGGATATTGAGCGGGTATGGGAAAAGGCGTTGAAAAAGATTCCCCCCGACGAAATCACTGACTTAAAGATAGAAATAATATATGATGGCAAAAATACAAGGCCAACGGCTTTTAAAATAAAATATAAAATTAATGGTAAACTTATAAAAGTACCGGCAATACCCAATAATTAGGAGGAAGACAATGTTTGAAGATGAATTTTCAGCGTTACAGGCAGATATGGTGGATATCTGCAATGAGTATTCAAAGGGGGTGGCTGACAAAATCTTTATTTATGCCGCAAATGAAGGAATGATTCTTGCCCAGCATTTTTATTGTATAAGCAATAAAATATTTGACTGCCATAAATTAAATGATACAGATTTACAAATTGAGTTTGATGTGTCTGATGACTGCCAAGAACAAGTCCTAGATATTTTAAATGAAGACATTCAAAGGCTCCAATCTCTTTGTGAGAAATATGATCAGCCTGTGCCCAAGCTTATGAAGCTGGTATATGAGCCAAAGACAAAGAAATTCAATGGGGAGTATAAATACGAAAATCAAACAACGGATGAAGTTTCTGTGTTTGATAATTATGATGCATGGTTTGAAGAGGAAAAATCCAGACTCGAAAAGCAAGGATAATGTACTCTTCAAAACCAATGCAAGGCCAACGGCTTTTAAAATAGAGTATTGTATCAACGGAGATTTAGTTGATGTGCCACCAATACCCAATAATTAGGAGGAAGACAATGTTTGAAGATGAATTTTCAGCGTTACAGGCAGATAT
Source organism: Lachnospiraceae bacterium (assembly GCA_045531685.1). Taxonomy (GTDB): domain Bacteria; phylum Bacillota; class Clostridia; order Lachnospirales; family Lachnospiraceae; genus RGIG8767. The sequence continues at coordinate 2,200 of JAZSEL010000124.1, forward strand.
GGTGGATATCTGCAATGAGTATTCATGTGGTGTGGCTGACAAAATATTCATTCATATAGCCTATGAAGGATTATTAAATGCCGAGTACTTCTATATAATAAATGGGAAAATTGTTGAAAGGCATAAGCTTCTTGATTCTGGTCTTGCTGTTGATTTTGATGTTTCTGTTGATTGTCAAACACAAGTTTTAGATATTCTTAAAGAAGATACAAGAAAAATAAAATCAGTATGTGATAAATATAATCAACCAATGCCAACAGAGATGAAGCTGGTATATGAGCCAAAGACAAAGAAATTCAATGCAGAATATAAATACGAAAATCAAACAACGGATGAAGTTTCTGTATTTGATATTCAAGAAGCATGGTTTGAAGAAGAAAAATCCAGACTCGAAAAGCAAGGATAATATACTCTTCAAAACCAATGCAAGGCCAACGGCTTTTAAAATAGAGTATTGTATCAACGGAGATTTAGTTGATGTGCCGGCAATACCCAATAATTAGGAGGAAGACAATGTTTGAAGATGAATTTTCAGCGTTACAGGCAGATATGGTGGATATCTGCAATGAGTATTCATGTGGTGTGGCTGACAAAATCTTTATTTATGCCGCAAATGAAGGAATGATTCTTACCCAGCATTTTTATTGTATTAATACTAATCTTTATAAATGTAGTAAACTCAATAATACGGGATTAACAGTTAGTTTTGATGTATCTATTGATTGTCAAAGGCAAGTATTAAATATCTTAAATGAAGACATTCAAAAAATCCAATCTCTTTGTGAGAAATATGATCAGCCTGTGCCCAAGCTTATGAAGCTGGTATATGAGCCAAAGACAAAGAAATTCAATGCGGAATATAAATACGAAAATCAAACAACGGATGAAATTTCTGTGTTTGATAATTATGATGCATGGTTTGAAGAGGAAAAATCCAGACTCGAAAAGCAAGGATAATGTACTCTTCAAAACCAATGCAAGGAGGAGATTTTACAACTGTGAAAGAAATCGTTTCATTTATATTAGGATTGCTATGGATTCTATTGTTAGCATCCTGTGCCGATAAGCGGGTAGTGGCGATACTTGAGGAAATTGGGGAGCGGGAAGAAATCCTGATGAGGAGAAACCTGCCGCTCGCCCAGTTCCAGCAGGAAACTGAAAAAATAGTGCAACTTTATGAGCAGGCCATTCAGTTGCAGCCCAAAGAGTGGAAGCATTACTTGAACAAATGTAACTTGTACAAATGGGTTTATTTTTGGTATATAGGGCCACAGGAGCTAAGCGAACAAGACATTTTTATTGCCATGGAAAAGGTTGTCACTGAGTATGTGAATAAGTATGGTTGGAAAGGCCCTGCTGCCATGTCCTATGCCATGGTGAACCATGCCCTTGGCAGATATGACAAGGCCGAGCCTGTCTATCAGTCAATATATAATCCCCAGCACAAATACAACATGATAGATCCATCCATCGCCGATGTCCGAAACTTTGTGGCTGGATATTTTCTGGGGAAAATAAGTCTGGACACGTTTGAGGGAACGATGTATGAATATTTCATTGAAGAAATTGAAGAAGGAACTTTTTTCATGAACAGCATTGCTACAGATTTGTAATGTTAGACATATACTTTGTTCAAGAAGATCAAACTGAAAGCCCTTACGATTGCGGAGCACCACAATTTATAACACCATTGAATGTACGTGATATGAAAACTTTGGGCATAGTCACTGAAGTGGAATAGGCGGAAGCAGCGGAAAAGCAGGTGGAGGATAGTGAGGAAAGATGGGAATGATGATTATACGCCTGTTGATAAAAAAACTCCTTGTAATTTCGAAATACTTGGTTATTATGTTCCTCGTTGGAATCATTGGACTATGCCTCTATATCTTTGCGGAAGTCCACTTTTCCCAATATGAGCCTCGTGGTTACACCTCTCCTTACGACAGGGATGTTTCCGCCTTGTTTGTCGGTGTTGGGCATGACATGGATTTTGCTGCAAAGCTGGATAGAATTTGTGCCCTTGCAGGGAGTATGGACGAAGTGCAGGGGATGACTGGCGTGGTTATCAATTTTGGGGAAGACAATAGTGTGCAGTCGTTTACCGTCACTTTCCAGCTGGAAAGCAAGTGGCCTTTCTTAGGGCAGATGATCGTGAGGGCAGACGGAGCTGCCTGCCAAGAGTATATCCACTGGAGATACTCCAGAAAAGAAAAAATCCTTCACACAAGCTGGGTGTTAGAGCAATCTTGTAATTACATGAACATGGTGCAAGAAGAGTCGCTAGCTGTTCAACAGGTAAGGATTTCTGCTGGAGGAATAAAAATATATTTTGTAGAAAGAGCGGTGCAGACCTTGGGGAAGTGACGATAGTGTATGGGCCTGCTTACTGATGACCAGTACAAGCTGATTCAACTGGCAGCAGGAAAAAGTGCATCGAATGATGACAAATCTGAAAAGATAGGTTTGTTCAAGCAAATTTTGACCGATTATTACAAGGTGAAGGCAATGCAAACTCAGGTTCAAATTGATTTGGCAGACAGGGTATGGGAATGGCTATATATGCAATGGAATAAATGGTTTGGAGAAAAAAACACTACAGAGAATAACACAAATAAATTTAAGCAATTAAATGAAAAATATGAGAAAGTTAAAAATGTAAAATATTCAAATGATATAAACAAAATTGACTATGATTCAAATTATAAACCTTTAGAGACAACCTTATATTTCAATTGTATAGGTTTTGTTTGTTATATGTTTAATATATCTGCTTCATATAGTGTAAAAAATTTTGTACAGTATTCACAATTTTATCAACTTATGGATGTAAAAAATGTTAATCAATTACAAATTGGCGATGTAATTACTTGGGAATACGAAAGTGGGGAATTTGATAAAAATAATAATCCTATATACGATTATCATGTCTCAATTTGGAAAGGAAATGGTGAAGTCTGGGAATGTATGGATCCGAATGGAGTGAGAACAAGAAATTACCAAAAATATTATGACTATATGAATTCTCATGATATGAAAATCAAGACTGTAAAATACTTTAGATTAAAGGAAGGTAATAAATAATGAAACGTAAAGTACATATTATCTGTATTTTTTTATTTATTATTGCTTTATTAGCTTGTGAAGAAAATAATACAGATAAAATCAAAGTTTTTATACAGAACTATATTGAAACGGTATCGATTGAACATGAAAAACATAAAATAAATATAACTGATAAAATGATAGAGTATTTTTATGATGATGAAAATAAAGAAAATGCTGATTTGCCAGAATTTTTAGCAATGGGTGGATTTCGAAACAATATAATAATTGTAAAAAATTTTGAAATTCATAAAATTAAGAAATTACCATATAAAGATATTGATGGATATTCTGTAAATGTTCAATTTATAATTTATGATAAATCGAAAGAAAATGAAGAGTATGTAAAAAAAATAGACTATTGGGTAGTATCACATAATATAAAGAGAACCAGCATAAACGATCGCAACCTGAAATCCGTTTGCCGCAAGATGATTTGCATATTCGCAAATGACCTTCAAGCCGCCGCATGGAGTATCA
>JAZSEL010000015.1:0-12997 GCA_045531685.1 Lachnospiraceae bacterium
GAATACTTTTCGGTATTTTGTGCAGGTGGTGTTATTGTAGCAATTCCGATTTCTATACTGTTTGTTCTTATGCAGAAGTTTTATGTGGAAGGAGTTACCGGAGGAGCTGTAAAGGGATAGTTAGCAGCGTAGAGGTTAAAAATGAAAAAAGAAGCAGTATTACATATTCCGCTTTCGCATTATGCATATGCGGAAGATGAACAAACGCTGGTTATCCGAATACGAACAGCGAAAAATGATATAGAAAATTGTTGTCTATTCTATGGTGACAGAGTAGATATGTATGAACCAATTCATACAAAAGAAATTCGTATGGTAAAGATTTCCTCCGATGACTTGTTTGATTATTATGAAGGTTGTGTGAGGGATAGCTATACAAGAGTTTGTTATTACTTCCGTTTGGAGGATAAAGCAGAAACTCTCTATTATTACAGTCGCGGTTTCTGCAACGAAATAAATTGTCATCGGACAGAGTACTTTCAATTCCCGTATATTAGAAGAGAAGATGTTCATAACCCGCCGGAGTGGGCGAAGGACATAGTTATGTATCATATTTTCCCGGATAGCTTTGCTACGGAAAAAAGGGAAATGGAGAAGAAAGGAAAAATATGTGAACACAAAGGTGCTGCCAGTGTAACAAATCAGGGAGGAACTTTAAAAGGCATTGAAGCAAATTTGGATTATTTGAATGAATTGGGAGTGAGTTGTCTCTATTTGAATCCGATTTTTGCGGCGAATTCCTATCACAAATACGATACCATTGATTATTTTGAGATTGACCCATGTTTTGGAACAAAAGAAGATTTCAAGCAACTTGTGAAAGCGTGTCATAAGAATGGTATCAAAGTAATTTTGGATGGGGTATTTAATCATTGTGGTCCGGATTTCTTTGCCTTTAAAGATGTACTGAGGAATGGTGAAAAATCTCGGTATTATGATTGGTTTTACCATATGCCGGTGCCGATTCATTTTTGCGATCCCCCTAGCTATGAAGCGTTTGCTTATGTAAAGGAGATGCCAAAATTAAATACAGGAAATCCAGAGGTTTTGGAGTACTTGTGCAAGGTTGGGACTTATTGGATTGAGGAAGCGGATATCGATGGCTGGAGATTGGATGTAGCCAATGAAGTAAATTATGATTTTTGGAGAAGTTTTAAAAAGGCAGTATGTGCTAAAAAGCAGGATTGCTTCTTGATTGCAGAGATTTGGGAAGACTCTAATGTATGGCTTCAAGGGGATCAATTTCATTCCAGTATGAATTATACTTTTACCTATTTGTGTCGAGACTTTTTTGCAACAAGAACCATTAATGTTCTTGAGTTTGATGAACAAATTCATAAGATGATTATGCGTTACCCAAGACATATTTCCCTTGTACAGATGAACTTTTTGGATTCCCATGATGTGCCAAGGTTCCTTAGTTATTGTGAGGGTAATGTGGATAGGATGAGGCTGGCCTTTTTCTACCTCTTTATGAGTGTTGGGATTCCGTCTGTGTTTTATGGTGATGAATGCTGTATAGAAGGAGTGAATGAGCCAGAGTATCGTGCACCCATGAGATGGGATGGGGAGAATCTGACTAAGGAGTTTGCACGATGGATTAAGATTCGCAAATCCCATCAGGCACTAACCAAGGGAGAATACAGAACCTTTATTACAGATACAGAACGTGGAATCTATGGTTTTTACAGAATCTATGAAAAGGAAAAATTATTGATTCTGATGAATAATAGTGATGAGGATCAAGTGATTGAGTTAAAAGGGGATATTTCTGATAAAAGCGTGTATAGACATGTAGAAACGATGGAAGACATGGGAGATTGTGTTATGCTTAATGCAATGAGTGGAGTAGTATATGAAGTGTCTTAGGGCTGATAATTCTATTGGGTAGTTTGTAAAAAGATGGTAGAAATACCATCTTTTTTACTGGGAAGAAAATTGAACGAGAAATAATAGAGTGAGAAAAGAATTAATGTAGCATTATCCATACTATTTTGATAAAGTCATGGTAAGAGGATATACAGCAAAGTAATTTATTGAGAGGAGACAATTAGTATATGAAGCATTATGTATTTGGCAAGCCTGTTAATAAGCTTATTCATGGTGGTGATTACAATCCTGAGCAGTGGTTAGATTGTCCGGATGTATTGCAACAGGATATTGAATATATGAAACAAGCGGGAATAAATGAGGCTACGCTTGGGGTTTTTTCGTGGTCAATGTATGAGCCTAAAGAAGGTGAATTCCATTTTGATTGGTTGGTACAGATAATGGATAATTTGTATCAAAATGGCATATATACCATTCTTGCAACACCGTCTGCAGCCAGACCGGTTTGGTTGGACCATAAATATCCGGAAGTGATGCGTGTGGATGGAATGGGAAATCGCAACAGACATGGACTCAGACACAATCATTGTATGTCTTCGGAAGTATATCGGGAAAAGGTCAGATTAATAGACCAAAAATTGGTTGAAACAGTTGGAAATCACCCGGGTCTGCTAATGTGGCATATTTCCAATGAATTTGGTGGAGAATGCTTTTGCGAAAACTGTAAAACTAAATTTCAGGAGTATTTAAGAAAGCGTTTTAATAATGATATCGAAAAACTAAACCATGAATGGTGGACTACCTTTTGGAGTGCACGATATTCGGACTTTTCAGAGATTGAGCCTCCGTATGAGAATGGTCAGACTGCGGTTATGGGATTAAATCTGGAATGGAGAAGATTTACTACACGGAATTATTCGGATTATTTGTCGGTAGAGATTGATACAATAAGAAAATATTCCCCAAATAAGGATATTCCTATTACAACTAATTTTATGGTTAGATATTATGGGATAGATTATAGAGTTTTGGCTAAGAAGATTGATGCTATATCCTGGGATAGTTATCCGGCTTTCCATAATGATAATGAAAGCTATGAAGATACAATGATGTCAGCTGCTTTTGATAATGCCATCATGAGAGGGATGAAACAGGATAAGCCGTTTTTACTTATGGAAAGTGCTCCGGGGCTGGTAAATTGGATGCAGTATAACAAGTTGAAACGCCCGGGGGTTCACGAGCAATTTGCGATACAGACAGTTGCTTGTGGTTCGGATTCGGTGCAATATTTTCAAATACGTAAATCCAGAGGATCAGCGGAACAGTTTCATGGGGCATTGATTGATCATCTTGGAACCAATGATACGAGAGTATTTAAAGATGTGGCTAAAGTTGGAGATGTTCTTTCGAAATTGGCAGAAGTGGAAGGAAGCGTAATGCAAAATGATGTTGCCCTTATTTTTGAATGGGATAATTGGTGGGCAATAGATGGAGCGAGTGGATTTGGTCGTGACACAAAGAAGTATGATGTAATATGTAGAGATTATTGGGTAAAACTGATGGAGTATGGTGTTGAGCCGGATGTTATTTCTACTGAGGATTCAATAGATTCCTATAAACTCATTATTGTTCCGATGCTTTATATGCTGAAGGATAATATCGCACAAAAACTGACAGAATTTGTGGAGAAAGGCGGTATCCTGCTTGTAACTTATATGACCGGATATGTGAATGAAAACTGTCTGGCCTACCGGGGAGGATTCCCGGGAGATGGCTTAAACAGGCTTTTGGGGGTGATTAGTGAAGAAATCGATACCTTATATCCGAGTGATAAAAATGGAATTCATATAACGGAAGAAGAGACTGTATGGGATGTGACAGATTATGCAGAATTATTAAGGGTTACGGATGCAGAAGTGTTGGGTAGCTATACAGATGATTTCTATAAAGGTATTCCGGCATTGACAAGTAAGGAATATGGACTGGGAAAAGCGTATTATCAGGCAGCAAGATGCTCTCTTTCACAGATGAGTGGCTTCTTTGAAAAATTATTAGAAGAGGCTAAAATTGAGACGAAACAGTTACCGCGCGGAATTGAATTCCATAAACGGTATGGAACGGAAGGTGTATATGAGTTCTATTTGAATATATCAGAGGAGGATATTGTATTAAATAATATTCATGGAGAGAATGTTATTTCCCAAGAACAGCTGGACGGAAGTGTAAAAATAGAACCAAAAGGGTATTTGGTGATAAAAGATTTTTAATAGATACAAATATCAAAGCAGTCTTGAGAATCGGTGGGTTCTCAAGGCTTTTTTGATACTTGTTTAGGAGAAGAAATGACAAATTGCCCAATTGTACGAGTTTTATGGTGTGTGAAATAGAGTTGTGCTATACTTGTAAATAAGGGAACAAGAAATTATTTTTACAAGGGGTTGTGATTACAAATGGGTAAAAGTATGGAGAGTAAGAAAAGAGAAATTTCAACTACATTCATTAAGAATATAGTTTCTTCTATCGGGGTAAATAGCAATAATTTTGTATTGGTAAAACATTATGGTAAATATAGTATCGATATAGAAGATGCCAGAAGTGCAATGATGGCCTATGATAATCTGGAAATACATTATACGCATTTTGCGAATAATGAAATGGTGGGTAGCTTTGAGCCTTTTTTAACTATTATCAAAAGGTGTTACATAAAATATTATTCAGATATTTCAATAGATGAATATTTGTCCCGGTTTGATATTTATCAGAATCAAAAATCCTTTTTTGAGTCCTATATCGACAGTGGGGCATGTCAAAGATGTGAACCATATATTTTGGATGAAATAGAATTTGAAAGAAGAAAGATCGTTGAATCTGTAGTTAATATTATTACAAAACTAAGTAAAATGCATCCTATGCTTATTATGGTTGACAATATTCATATGGTTCCTAAAACCACAATTACATTGTTGAAGAGTATTGTTGACCATCCTGGCAATGTAAATATCGGAATATTTGCGGCGTATAACGACTTAAAACAAGTGCCAACTGTTAATCGTAACGATTGGAACGAATATATCAATATTATGGCGTATAAGAGATGTGTTTTCGAAGGTGGCGCTTATGAAAGCAGAACGGATGGGGAAGATAGCAGCGAATTTGTGTTTGACAGTAAGAGGGCGTACGAGTATTTGAGCAAGCTAAGGACTATGTATTGTGCAGTAGGACTTGAGCAGGCGGATTACTATTTGCAGAAAATACATGAAAAACTGTCAAATGAGCGTATGAATATAGATTTTGGGTGCAAATTTGAATATTTCAAATTATATGCCCAGGTGCTTATAAATTCCGGAGATTTTTCCACTGCATTATTAATCTGTGATAACTTAAAGGAAATGTGTGAACAGAATACAGCACCGGAATATGAGTACGATTATCATTTTCTTCATGCATATACGCAGATGTACAGTGGAAAATTGGAGTTTGCCAAAAAAAGTGCCCTAAGATGTAAAAGTATTGCAAGTAAAATGGGGGACGAAGACTACCTTTTCAGGGCTGAATTACTTATTCATATGGTGGAGATGTCCGGCTGGTATAATATTTATTTCCTCGTAAATGACCCGGTGATTCCGGAGGAATTTATCAAAAGAGTACAGGAACATGGCTATTACAATCATCTGGCATACATATATATTTACGCCTATGACAATGAGTGCGACAACTTTAGAGAAGTGAAATCGGTAGAAGAATTTCAGAAGAAGCTGGTAAAATATCCGGAAGGCTTAGAACTGGCCAAAAATATGGGGAATATATGCCTGATGCAGAAAGCTTACCGTAAGATGATTATGATGACTTCTGCAATAGGATTATTTAAAGTTACGGAACATTACTATGAAAAATATATTGAATTACTGGGAAATAGTGATGACAGGGAATTAGCGGATGTTAAAAACGGCCAGGGATATATCTATTGTGCATCAAGAAGATTTGATATGGCAAATGACAGTTATAACAGCGCTTTATCAATTTTTATCAAATTGGGAAATATTAAGGCAGTTGGGGAAACTTTGTATAATATGTCCATAAACTGTATTTTAGCAGGGGATTTTGATGCTGCGTACAACTACCTTAAAATCTGTACCCGAATTATTGAGAAAATGCGTTTGAATGATTTGAGAGTATGTAACATTGCAAAAGTATACGGGCTTTTAGCATTGTGCAGTACAAGATTATCGCTTGAATATGACAGCATTTTTTATTTGAATACCAGTAGAAAATTCCTGGAACACATTATCAATCACCGTACCTACAGGGATACCGAAAAGGTGGATAAAACTTTTACCGGTAATGATGATGAGCTGTTTTTATATTATTTTGTAAATGGATTGCTGGAAGAAAAGAACGGAGGACATAAGCAGGCTCTGAACTTTTTTGAGACGGCAGAAAAACATTGTTTACGTTCTGCAGGAAATATGTTTTTCAGTTTTGTTCAGCTCAAAGTTGCAATGGCAGGCGTATATAGGGAACTAGGAGACGCAGAGAAAGCTGTCATGATGGTTAATAAAGCATATGCGTATGCTAAGGATAAGGATTACAAGGATCAGATAAATACCCTTTCTTTCATGAAAGAGACGGGAGAGTATGTTCATAAATGTACCAAACTGCCCCTTAAGAATCATGCACTGGATGAGATTAATGAGTTAATTGAAAATGGCAGTACATCCATGAAATATCAGGATATGCGCAATCAGATAGAATTCATTTCTATTTGGCAGAACATTCTTGAAATTAGTGATAAGTCAAAGCAGGAACTCATTAATACAGCTGCCAACTCATTTATGTTGAATTTTAACCTGGATTCGTTTTTGTATATTAAATTTACTGAAAACGGAGCTCAGTTATTATTCAGCGAGGGTTCTGTTGAGTTGCAGGACAGTGATTTTGAAATTCTCAGAGAGTATTTTGAGAAGAGTAAGACAGGTTTTGTTACTGCAAAAATAGATAAAAATTATGATGATTATAAAACCATATTAGAGATATTCGGCATGGATATCCTTTGTTCCATAGTGTGTAATCCGTTTTTTGAAAATGAGAAACTGGATAGCTTGTTTATCAGTTGTATTTACATGAAAACGAACTGGAGCGTAGAATCCTACCGGTATCTTTTAAATGAGAGTGAAGCTGCTATTTTTAATTTGTCCCTCAGACAGTTGCTTCTGGCAGTGGATAAGATTGAGAATATGAATGAAATCAGACATATTAATGAGGCATTGAAGGAATCTTCCTATACGGATTATTTGACTGGGCTTAAAAACCGTAATGGTTTCTATGAAAAGGTTCACAGACTGATTGATGAATCGAAAGTAGAAGGTAAGGCATTAAGTCTGGCAATGCTTTACATTGATTTGGATAATTTTAAATACTATAACGACACATTTGGACATGATGTAGGAGATCTTGTTTTAAAAGAAATAGCCAAAGTGTTAAAGGATTCTGCCGGAGAGAATGGTTTTGCCATAAGATATGGTGGAGATGAATTCCTAATTGTGCTTGTGGATTCGAATAAAGAAGAAGCCATAGCTACGGCAAAAATGACATTGGATACCATTTTGTTAAAAAATGGATATGTCAATGAAATAAGCACTTTCCTTGGGAAACAAGTTATTATAAAAAGAGAAAAAACTATTTCTTGCTCAATTGGTGTTTCTATATCCACAAATGTTGATTCAAACAGTGAATTATCAAAACTCATAAAAAATGCGGATTCTTCTTTGTATTCTGTAAAACATACAACGAAGAAGGCAGTAAAATTTTTTGTTGAATAAGTACTCAAAAGCGAAGTGGCAAACTTTTTGAAGTTTTCTGTCAAAAAATATCTGCCCATAGAGAAGAGAATATGGCTCTATGGGCAGAATAAACCAATGTAATCTTCATATCAAGAACTCCTTAATTTCCAAGGAAAAACTTCCACATTTAATAAAACTTTAATATTTCAAAAACATTTCTCAAAAAATACTCCTTTAAAGTAACCCTTGTAAGAAAAACAGAAACAAAATATTCCAATAAATCAGATGGGAGAACAAGGGTATGAAAAACACAATGTATTTAGTAACAGGAGCAGCAGGATTTTTGGGAAGTACAATTTGCAGACAGTTGGTAGAAAGAGGGGATAAGGTAAGAGGTTTTGTATTGCCGGGCGATAAAGCGGCTAAGTATTTACCGGAGGAAGTAGAAATTTGCGAAGGCGATGTATGTGATGTGGCATCAGTAAGAAGATTTTTTGAAGTGCCGGAAGGAATGGAAACCATCGTGCTTCATATTGCAAGTATTGTAACAGTAAAACCGGATTATAATCCTCTCGTTATGGATGTTAACGTAACAGGCACAAAAAATATTATTAAGATAGCATTGGAGCGACCGGAGTGTAAGAAGATGGTTTACTGTAGTAGCACCGGTGCTATTCCGGAAGTAAAGGGACGTAAAATTAAAGAAGTTACCTATTTTGATGAAGATCAGGTGGTTGGTTGTTACAGCCGTGCAAAAGCAATTGCAACACAGGATGTAATGGATGCAGTAAAGACACAGGGCTTAAATGCGTGTATCGTTCATCCGAGTGGAATTATGGGACCGGAGGATTATGCAGTAGGCGAAACAACAAAGACACTTATTGATATCATCAACGGGGCAATGCCTATGGGTATGGATGGAACCTTTAACTTGTGTGATGTACGTGATTTAGCAGCTGGTACCATTGCGGCGGCGGATAAAGGTAGAAAAGGACAGTGCTATATTTTGGGAAATGAAGCGGTTTCCTTCCGCGATTTTGTAAAAATGGTATGTGATGAGTCCGGTTGTAAGCCAATCAAACAGTTCTTACCATTAGGAATTGCCTACAAATTGGCCGCATTTATGGAAAAGACAGCGAAGCCGGGAAAAGAGCCCCTTATGACCACATTCTCTGTATATAATTTAGCAAGAAATAATAACTTTGATTCAAGCAAAGCCAGAGAGGAATTGGGCTACACCACGCGTTCCTATGAAGAAACCATTCATGACGAAATTGCGTGGTTAAAAAAAGAAGGAAAAATTGCATAATTAATATTTTAGAAACATTTTGAAAACAAGATAAAAACATAAGAAATATAGGATTAATGCATAAGATGTGGTTACAAACCGCAAGAAGTAAATAAGAATAATTAGAAAACAAAGGAGATTGAAACATGTCAAAATTCGTAGAAACAAATGAAAAAATTGCAGAAGCAGTAGTAGAAGGTTATAAGAAGATCGAAGATAGTGTTGTAGGCGGCTACAAGAAAATTGAAAAAGGTGCCGTTGATGGTTTTGCAAAAGTAACTGATAAGTGTGTAGAAAAGATGTTTGCAAAAGAAGGCGAGACAGTAGAAGAAGCAAAAAAGAGACTTACAGGAGGTGATAAGGATGAACAGTAATTCACAGAACTATATGGTAGAGAAGATTCGTACACAGTATATGGAGAAGGAAAGTACAGAATTAGATGCACTGCGCAAATTAGATGCAAAGGTAAAGAAACCTGCAAATATTTTCGCGTATACGTTTGGTAGTCTTGGCGCAGTTGTCATGGGTAGTGGAATGAGTCTGATAATGACAGACATCGGAGCAAAAATTGGTATGACAGAAGTTATGTTGCCTGGTGCTGTAGTAGGAATAATTGGTATGTTGATGGTATTGGTAAATTATCCGATATATAAAAAGTGGCTTAGAGCCCGTCGTAAAAAATATGCAGATGAAATTATTGCATTGAGTGATAAAATTACGAATTCATAATTTGAGAAACGGAGTGAGTCGGATTGACAGCTCCGTTTTTGATTAAAATTTTCTCAAACAGAAACAAAACAGAAACATTTCCATGATACAATATACAAAAATAGGGTAATCGGAGGTAATGTGATGTTTAAGATACTGGTAGTGGAAGATGACAAAGATTTGAATAAAACAGTGTGTTCTTTCTTGAATCACAGTGGATATGAGGCTGTTGGTTGTTTGAATGCAACGGATGCCTATGATGCTTTGGCTGACAATATTTTTGATTTGATTGTATCGGACATCATGATGCCGGGAATTGATGGATTCGAGTTTGCAGCCAGTGTGCGGGAATTAAATGAAGATATTCCCATTCTGTTTATGACAGCCAAGGATGATATTGCTTCCAAACAAAAGGGGTTTAGAATCGGTGTGGATGATTATATGGTAAAACCTATCGATTTTGATGAGTTGTTTTTGCGTATCGGAGCATTACTTCGTAGAGCCAAAATCGCATCAAGCCGTAAATTAGAAATAGGGAAATTTGTTATGGATGCGGACGAACATACAGCGTATTTGGACGAAGAAGAGATATCACTTACCAATAGAGAATTCAGCATTTTATATAAATTGTTGTCTTATCCAAAGAAGACATTTACAAGGACACAACTTATGGATGAGTTTTGGGATGCGGATACGGACACAGCTCCAAGAGCCGTAGATGTATATATGACAAAACTTCGTACAAAACTGGCAGATTGTGATGATTTTGAAATAGTAACAGTACATGGACTTGGCTATAAGGCGGTATTGAAATGAGAAAGACAGATATGAGACATAAAGTATTTCGGGTTATCTACAATTATTTGTTGTTTTTCGTGCTGGTAGCTTTTTTAGTTACCTGTTCTACCATGTTGTTTGTGAGTACATTGAGAGACACATTGAATATACAATTAACCAGTGAGAATCTGAATGCTGCTGCTAAATTGACGTTTGGGAATGTTATTTTCTTAAGCATTTTATTTACAGTAATTGATGCTATTCGCAGAAAGGCTACTACTGAAAAAATTACAAAACACATTGCAGAAGCAGCAAAACAAGTAGTGCAGGGAGATTTTAGTGTACGAATTGCTCCTGTAAACAAGTTGAGTGCAGATGAAAATTTTAATGAGATTATAGATTGTTTTAATACGATGGCAGAGGAACTTTCGGGGGTTGAGACCTTACGAACAGACTTTATTGCCAATGTATCCCATGAAATGAAAACACCTCTTTCTGTTATGCAGAATTATGGAACACTGTTACAAATGAAGGGATTGGAAGAAGAAAAAAGGATGGAATACGCAAAAGGTGTGGTGGATGGTTCACGGCGCCTTGCAGATATGATGACAAATATTTTGAAACTGAACAGACTGGAGAAACAGCAGATTTATCCTAAGACAGAGGAATATGATTTGGGTGAACAGTTATGTGAATGTCTGCTTCAATTTGAAAACGTATGGGAAGAAAAGAATATAGAAATTGAAACAGAAATAACAGACGAGGTGAAGGTAAATACGGATGGAGAACTGCTTTCATTGGTTTGGAACAATCTTTTATCCAATGCTTTCAAATTCACACCGGAAGGTGGCAAAGTAACACTTATTTTAGAAGCAACACAGCACCATGCCATTGTGAAAGTAAAGGATACCGGTTGTGGAATGTCTCCGGAGGTTGGTGCACATATTTTCGAAAAGTTTTATCAGGGAGATACCTCTCATGCAACCCAGGGGAATGGATTGGGTCTTGCTTTGGTAAAACGCGTAGTTGATATTTTGCATGGGGAAATCAGCGTAGAAAGTACGATTGGGAAGGGGAGTACTTTTGTCGTAAGATTCCGGAGGACTTAGCATGCGAGATTGGAAAGCAATTGGGATGAAATTTTTGTTTCCCCCGATATGGGCAATTTTTTTATTAACAACTATTTGCACAGTTGCACTTGTAGAGATATTTGTTAAGGGTTGGGAAATGAGACCCCTGGCATATGTAAGTTATGTGATGTCTTTTTATACGCTTACTGTGGTTTGTATAGCTTGTTGGAAAGTGTTACCCGGCTATTATATGGTGATTAAGCGTAAGCTGCATGATAATCAATATATAGACCGATATCTGACAGATGCAGTATTTAAAACCAATGTGGGCCTTTATCGTTCGTTGGGAATCAACTTTATCTATATTGGAGTAAATGCTGTATCGGGATACATCTATCAGACGTATTGGTTTGTAATATTTGCGGTATATTATGCCATTATAGCAATTATGAGAGTCCTTTTGGTGCGGTATGTGGCGAGAAATCCGATTGGTAGTAATCGCTTGGGAGAACTGAAGAGAGCAAGGTTATGTGCGTATATTCTAATGACGGTGAATCTGGTATTGTCAGGCGCTGTGTTGATGATGGTATATTTTGACAGAGGATTTCGTTATCAAGGATTTCTTATTTATTTGATAGCTCTGTATACATTCTATGTAACTACAACAGCGATAATGGATATGGTTAAGTATCGCAAATATAAGAGTCCAATTTTGTCCGTAACAAAAGTAATAAAAATGGCTTCGGCGTTATTTTCAATTTTATTTTTGGAGACTGCAATGTTTGCGCAATTTGGTGCAGATACATCACCGGAAACAAAACGTATTATGATTATGGCAACAGGTGCAGGAATTAGTGTGGCAGTTGTGTCTATGGCAATATATATGATTATTCAGACATCCAGAGAAATCAGACAATATAATAGCAATGAGGAGTTGAGTTAGGAATGGAAAATAGAAATACAGATACTAATTTTGTTTATACATATTCGGCAAAAGAGCAGGATGAAATTAAACGAATCCGGCAAAAGTATGAGACACAGGAAGAAGATGGAATGAGTAGGCTTCGTAAATTAGACAATAAAGTAACGCAAAAAGCCACGGTTATGTCATTAGTGCCGGGAATAATGGGAGCATTAGTTCTGGGAATGGGAATGAGCCTTATTATGACAGATTTTGGGGCAATATTGGGAATGACAGAAATTGTGAAAATGGCTGTGGGAATAGTAGTAGGAATATTGGGGATGGTATTGGTAGCATTGGCATATCCGACATACAGGAAAGTGTTGAAGGAAGAACGCGATAAAATAGCCCCTGAGATTTTGAAATTAACTGAGGAATTAATGAGATAAGATAGTGAATAAAAACAAGTCCAAAGCATCGCTTTGGACTTGTTTTTATTGAGACGTTTTCTGGTAGAAAAGAAAATTGAATTAGAGGAGAAGGTGGATGCAGAAGAATAAAATTATAACGGTTCAAAATTTGCCAATTACAATTTCAAAAGAAGAGATAGATGATTATATTTGTATTACGGATATTGCAGCTG
>JAZSEL010000044.1:0-13481 GCA_045531685.1 Lachnospiraceae bacterium
TGCTCATAAAAAGGGTGTAGGTTCTACAAAGAACGGTAGAGATTCCGAATCCAAGAGATTAGGTGCAAAAAGAGCTGATGGACAATTCGTAAAAGCAGGAAACATTTTATACAGACAGCGCGGAACAAAGATTCATCCGGGCGTTAACGTTGGCCGTGGCGGTGATGACACATTATTCGCTTTAGTTGACGGTGTATTAAGATTCGAAAGAGTAGGAAGAGACAAAAAGCAGGCTTCCGTATATCCTGTAGAAGAATAATAAGTAATCAAAAGAGTTCGCTTTGCGCGGACTCTTTTTTTGCCAGAAATGAATTATTCAATTTTCATAAAAACAAATGAATTTTTTTGTGGAATTTTTTGTGTAACTCTGGTATAGTATAGTCGTGTGTGATTGTGCTAATTTTAGTACAATCCATTAGTTGCAGGGAAAACAATGGATCAGAAAGGACATTTTTATGTTTGCAGATCGTGCGAAAATATATGTTAGAAGCGGCAAGGGCGGAGACGGCCACGTTTCATTCAGACGAGAAAAATATGTTCCAAACGGCGGTCCGGACGGTGGAGACGGCGGTACCGGCGGAAGTGTAATTTTCGAAGTGGATGAGGGTATGAATACCTTGTCGGATTACCGTCATGTACGTAAATATTGTGCAGAACACGGTGAAAACGGTGGAAAGCGTAATTGCACCGGTAAAAATGGCAAGGATATTATTTTAAAGGTTCCGGAAGGAACCGTTGTAAAAGAAGCAGAATCCGGAAAAGTTATTACAGACATGTCCGGTGATAATAAACGATATGTTTTATTAACCGGAGGCAAGGGTGGTAACGGTAACCAGCATTATGCTACCAGTACCATGCAGGCACCTAAGTATGCGCAGCCGGGACAACCTGCTAAGGAGCTTGACCTTTTGTTAGAGCTTAAAGTCATTGCCGATGTTGGACTTGTTGGATTCCCAAATGTTGGTAAATCCACATTCTTATCAAGAGTATCCAATGCGCAGCCAAAGATTGCCAACTATCATTTCACAACACTCAATCCTAATCTTGGTGTGGTTGATTTGGATGGTGCAAAAGGCTTTGTTGTCGCAGATATTCCGGGATTGATTGAAGGGGCAAGCGAAGGTGTTGGTCTTGGACATGAGTTCTTACGTCATGTGGAACGTACCAAGGTAATGATTCATGTTGTGGATGCCGCAGGTACAGAAGGAAGAGACCCAATTGAAGATATCCATGCCATTAATAAGGAATTGGCGCTTTATAGTGAAGATTTGGCCAAACGCCCACAGGTAATTGCAGCCAATAAAATGGATGCTTTATATGGCGATAAAGAGGAATTAATGGAACGTCTGGAAAAGGAATTTGGTCCGTTGGGCTATAAGATTTTCCCTATTTCGGCAGTAAGCGGCGAAGGTATCCGCGAGTTACTCTACCATGTGCGTCACATGTTGGATGATATCAATGAAGCTCCAACTATTTTTGAACAGGAATACGATCCGGAAGTATTGGCTATCGGTGATGATCCATATACGGTTGAATACGATGAAGAAGAGGATGAATACGTAGTAGAAGGTCCTAAGATTGAGAAGATGCTTGGTTATACCAATCTGGAATCTGAAAAGGGCTTTGTATTCTTCCAGCGTTTCTTAAAAGAAACCGGTATTTTGGAAGAGTTGGAAAAACTGGGCATCCAGGAAGGCGATACTGTCCGTATGTATGGTCTGGTATTCCAGTATTATAAATAATTACAGTATGATAATTCATTCCTAGAAAGGGTAAAATTATGACAAGCAAACAAAGAGCATATTTAAAAAGTCTTGCAAGTGTAATTGATCCGGTTTTACAGATTGGTAAATCTTCATTAACACCGGAATATATTGAAGCTGTCAGAGAAGCGTTTAATACAAGAGAATTACTTAAAATTAATGTATTGAAGAACTGCCTGGATGATCCAAAAGAAATGGCACAGATTATCGCCGACAGAAGCGGTGCTCAGGTAGTTCAGGTTATCGGACGTAAAATTGTGTTATATAAACCGGATAAAGACAAACCCAAAATTGTCCTCCCGAAATAAAGAATCCTAAATATTATAGAAGTTTTTTTAGTAATATGCATGTAATTGCAAAAGGAGTAAATCATGAAAAAAGTAGGTATTATTGGCGGTACATTTAATCCGATCCATTTAGGACATTTAATATTAGCGGAAAGAACCTTTGAAGAGTTTGAATTGGACGAAATATTATTCATTCCGGCAGGGATTTCCTATTTTAAGGATCAGTCTGTTGTTTTGGATAAAAAAACACGTATTGCCATGACAGGAGAGGCAATCGGAGATAATCCGCGATTTGCTTTGTCCACCATTGAATGTGATCGTGCCGGCAATTCTTATACCTATGAAACATTAGAAGAATTGAAATCTAAAAATCCGGATACTCAGTATTATTTAATTATTGGTGCCGATTCTTTGTTCCAGATGGAATTATGGCAGAAACCGGAAAATATATTACGTGATGCCATTATTCTTGTTGCAAAGCGTAAAGGACCTACAACACAGGAATTTTTGGATAAGATGGAGGAAATTAAGATCAAATACAATGCGGATATCCGTATTATCCCATGTACCTACATCGATATTTCGTCTTCCGAAATCCGTGAGCGCGTAAAAAACGGCAAGAGTATCCGTTATCTTGTTCCGGAATCTATTGAAAAATACATTAAGAAGCATCATTTATATGGATATAAGGACGCAGAATAATGGCAAAGACAGACGCTAATAAGATAAAAAAGGACTTATCCAAGGAATTGGACAATAAGCGCTTTGAGCATACCCTCGGTGTTGCTTATACAGCCGCTTGTATGGCTATGCGGTACGGTGCCGACATGGAACAGGCATATCTTGCCGGATTGCTGCATGATTGCGCAAAATGCATGAGCCATGAAGAACGGGTGCGTTATTGCAAAAAGCATGACATCGAAGTAACGGACATTGAATATAAAAATCCGACTCTGCTTCATGCTAAAGTAGGAGCGCATATGTGCAAAGAAAAATATGATGTCAAAGATGAAGCAATTTGTAATGCCGTACGTTTCCATACCACCGGAAAACCGGATATGACTTTGCTTGAAAAAATCATATTTATTGCCGATTATTTAGAACCAAACCGAAACGAAGCAGAGAATCTTCCTCTTGTAAGAAGCCAGGTTTTTTGTAACATAGATGATGCATTGTGCACCATATTAAAGGATACCTTGCTTTATTTAGATGATTCTGATAAGGTAATCGATCCAATGACTTTAGAAACTTATAATTTTTATATGAAACAGGAGTAATCAGACGGAATGAAACGAGAATATGCAATGGAAGAATATCTAACCACCATATATAAAGCTTTGGATGATAAAAAAGCAGAAGATATTCAGATTATTGATATCCGGGAAGTATCCTGTATGGCAGACTATTTTGTAATCGCAAACGGTACCAATGTGAATCAGGTACACGCCCTTTGCGATAATGTATCCGAAGAGCTTGCCAAATTACAGACACTTACAAAACAAACCGAAGGTTATACTTCCGGAAATTGGATATTAATGGATTACGGCGATATTATTGTTCATATTTTTGACAAAGAAAGCCGTAGCTTTTATGATTTGGAGCGAATCTGGAAAGATGGCAAAAATGTAACAGAAGAGTACGAGAAATAGACTATTATCCTTATTTCTTTAATAAAAAATGCCCGAAATTGATATTATGTATCATTCGGGCATTTTTATATATTATTTTATCGAATCAAGGGCCTTTTCTTATAAAACACAAATTAATGATATAAACGGAATACACCGAATACTTTACCAAGAATCTGGCAATCATCTACAATAATAGGATCCATGCTGTCATTCTCAGGCTGTAAACGGATATGATCCTTTTCCTTATAAAATGTCTTAACCGTAGCAGAGTCATCAATTAAGGCAACAACGGTATCACCGTCTCTGGCGGTAGAACAGCTCTGGACAAAAATCTGGTCTCCATGATAAATACCAACATTAATCATGGAATCCCCCTTAACCTTTAAAACGAAAGAAGGCTGTCCGTTAGGAACCATCTCTGCCGGAACCGGGAAATAACTGTCAACATTCTCCTCTGCAAGGATAGGAGTACCGGCTGCAACTGTACCGATAACAGGAAGACTTACCATCTCTGTACGTACCATCTGGAAATTATCATCACAAATCTCAATGGCACGTGGCTTGGTCGGGTCACGACGGATATATCCATTCTTCTCAAGAGTCTCTAAATGAGAATGTACGGAAGAAGTGGACTTGAGATTAACGGCATCACAAATCTCACGAACAGCAGGTGGATACCCTTTGCTTAAAATCTCTTCTTTGATAAAATCTAAAATCTGCTGTTGTTTGGTAGTAATCTTACCGTATCCCATATAGGTACCTCCTAACATAAATCCGCAAACATAAAAACATATGTATCATTCATTGATTTCTTGTATTATAACATAACGTTTCATAAAAAAGCAAACATATATTCCAAATATTTGTTCGGTTTTTTATCTGATGATAATTTGTATTATGTTTATAAACAAATATTATATAAGTTGAAACAAGAACTGTTAATAAAGTATAATAGGTTTATTATAAAAAGGAGAATTATGATTATGAATCATTCCATATCTATCCCTTTATTTTTAAAGGTATATGATAATGCTTTAGAGGATTTAGGGAGTATTTTAGCAAAAACAGGATATCAGAAAGTAGTAATCTATTTTGGCAATGACTTGATTGATTTATTTGGTAATACTGTCATGAAAAGCTTAAAAGAAGCCAATATTCAGGTTTTATCCTATAAAGAATTAGATGTCATTGATGTACAGGAGATTGTTGAAATGGCATTTACCCTTCCAAGTAATACTCAGGCTATTATAGGTATTGGAGGAGGAAAAGTTATTGATGCAGCCAAATATATGTGTTTCTTAAAGAAACTTCCTTTTGTCAGCATTCCAACGTCTACTTCCAGTGATGGATTTGCCAGCTCCAGTGCATCCTTATTATTAAATGGAAAACGCACTTCTGTACCGGCTAAGATGGCAAGCGGAATTGTGGTTGATACACAGGTAATCCGTACCGCACCGGAAAAGTTTATTTATTCCGGTATAGGCGATATGATTTCAAAAATCACCTCTCTATATGACTGGCTCTATGAGGAAAAATGCGGTTATACCCAGATAGATGACTTTGCCATGATGACGGCCAAAAAGGCAGTAAACAGCTTTGTAAGAACGCCTTACAGTTCCATAAAGGATCAGGTGTTTTTAAAGGAATTGGTGGATTCCCTCGCCATGAGCGGCATTTCCAATGAAATTGCAGGTAACAGTTCGCCTGTAAGCGGCAGCGAACATTTAATTTCACATGCCCTTGATAAAATTCTTGATGTTCCGCAACTACATGGTATCCAGGTAGGAATTGCCACCTACATTATGAGCAAGGTACAGGATCATCGCTATATCCGCGTAGATACCGTTCTTGAGCAGACAGGATTCTATGACTATGTTAAAACATTAAAAATGGAAAAATCAGTATTTGCAGAAGCGATTGATATGGCACCGGAGATTAAACCGAACCGTCACACCTATTTACATGAAGAAAAGTACCGTGAAGCTGCCAAAGCACTTTTATATAGTGACAAACGTCTAAACGAAATTTTAGTATAGGGATTAATTTGATTTTTTTACAAATGAAAAGGAGATGTTTATGAAAAGTATTAATGATTGCTACACATTAAATAACGGCGTACAGATTCCATGTATCGGTTTTGGTACTTATAAAGCAGCAACAGGTAACAGTGCGGATATTATTGCAACAGCAATTGAAGCCGGCTATCGCTTCTTTGATACCGCATCTTTTTATGGTACAGAGAGTTATCTTGCAGAAGCCATCAGAAGAAGCGGAATGAAAAGAGAAGACTTCTTTATTACGTCCAAGGTTTGGAAGGATGAAATGGGATATGAAGAAACTCTTGCTGCATTTGAACGTACATTAAAGAATCTGGAAACCGATTATCTCGACCTGTATCTGATTCATTGGCCAAGACCTACATTGGATAAAGAATGGAAAGAGGTCTGCATTGCTACATGGAAGGCAATGGAAGAGTTATACAAAGCAGGAAAAATACGTGCCATTGGTCTTAGTAATTTCCTTCCTCATCATTTGGATGTCATTTTACAGAATTGCACTGTAAAACCTATGGTAAACCAGTTAGAAATGAATCCGGGTTACACACAGGAAGCAGCTGTTTTATATTCTCAGGCAAATGATATTCTGGTTCAGGCATGGAGTCCGCTTGGAAGACAGCGTGTTTTACAGGCTAAACTCCTTGTGGAACTCGCTGAAAAATACCGGGTTTCACCTGCAAGAATCTGCTTACGATACGAACTGCAAAAAGGAATTAACCCGATTCCGAAAGCTTCTGCATTAGAACGGATGAAAGATAATATGAATGTATTTAATTTCACAATCAGTGCAGAAGATATGCATCGGTTAAACACACTTCCTCAAATTGGCTGGTCAGGCGAACATCCGGATTATGAACGTATGCCGGTTCAGGAAGTGGATTCCATCTATAACGATTAAATTCACATAATATAATACGAAAATCACAATCTGCAGAATGAATAATGTTCCAAAATGCACAAAAAATAAAAGTGAAATTATGGAAAGCCATCCGACTACAAAAGTTGAATGGCTTTTTTTATTATGAACATTCCAAACAGCAAAAACAAACAAATGTTTTCGAACAAATTTTCGTTTTATGTATTGACATTCGAAAATCTGTTCGATATAATACAAACATACAGAACAGTTGTTCGCTACACATGTTCGATTTACACTTAGATTTACAGCATATTACGGGATATGCTTGGGGAGAGGATTTTATATGAGCAGAAGAGAGATTATCGCAAAGAGAAAGAGACAGCAGAGAATACACGGGATTATGTCTATTAGCGCCTTGATTTTAAGTATTGTTATTGTATTCAGCGTTTCCGGTTTGGTAACTAACGCCCGTTCCACCGGTGATGCACAGGAGTATAAGTATTTCAAGAGCTATGAAATCGAACAGGGTGATTCTCTTTGGTTAATCGCTTCTGAGAATCTGGATGCACACTATGATTCCATTGAAGACTATATCGAAGAAATATGTGTTATTAATTCTATTTCTTCTGACAGTCGTTTAATTGCCGGTACACACTTGATTATTCCATATTACAGCTTTGATTTTAAATACTAATTGTCCGTTAATTAGGACTCGATATTTTGTACATTAATGTTGTAATCAACATACTCACCAAGATGTATTGCTTTATTTGCTCTATTTTGGTGTCTGTAACGCAAGATAGAAGAGGGAGGTACCTTTTTATGACAAGAAGACTATTTATCGATATGGACGGTGTTTTGGCGGTTTTTGACCCTGATAAATCATTAGAAGAAGTGGCTATGCCGGGATATTTCCGCAATCTTGCCCCTATGTCTAATGTAGTGGCAGCCGTAAAAGCCATTATTAACAATTATGGCAGTGAATATGAGGTTTATTCCTTATCATCCACGTTACACGAAGAAGCAATACAGGATAAATCTTATTGGCTTGACAAAGAACTTCCGGAATTACCGAAAGAAAACCGTATTTTTGTTCCCTATGGCAAGATGAAAAAGGATTATATCGCAGAGCTTCATGATTCTGATATTCTAATTGATGATTTTTCCAAAAATCTTCGCGAATGGCATGGAGTAGCCATTAAGCTTATGAACGGTATTAACGGTACCAAAGGAACTTGGTGCGGATACTCCGTTAACGGCAAAGCAACACCGGATGTTATCCGTAACACCATTATTGGCATTGCGTTAACCAGTTAATAAGAGACTATCTTTGAAAAAGTACGCAAGATAAAAGCACACTGATATGTCAGTAGTAGTTGTACTTAACATATTCGTGTGCTTTATTTGACACATCTAACTATTCGCAAAAGCTCAGTTTAACGAAAAGTTGAGCCTATAAACACTCAATTTTCACTATTTTTATGATTAACAATGGTGTTTTTTGTTCCCAAAACACTTCTGGCGGATAGATAATGGTCATCTTCCTTATTAAGCATTACAAATTCCGTATGCTCAACTACTTCCTTCAGATTAATATATACTTCTGTATTTGTAGGATAATTTTTACGGTTTAACCGTTTTTTTACCGAACGCTTAATGAAGGCATATACTGATGCCGTTAACGGAACACCAAATATCATACCCGCAAAGCCAAATAATCCGCCAAATATAGTAACGGAAAAAATAACCCAGAATCCGGAAGGTAAACCTGTGGAATCTCCAAGAATTCTTGGGCCAAGGAAATTACCGTCAAATTGTTGCAATAAGAACACAAAAATAATGAAATACAAACATTGTAACGGGTCAACCATCAATACTAATAATGCACTTGGAATGGCGCCGATAAACGGACCAAAAAACGGAATAATATTTGTAAATCCAATAATTAAGCTAATTAAAACGGAATACGGAGTTCCGATAAATTGCAGGCAGACAAAACAAATAATTCCGATAAGAAAGGAATCCAATATTTTTCCGCTTAAAAATCCACCAAATGTTTTATCTATAAAACGTAAATCTGATAATAAATTGTTTGCACGTTCTGTCGAAAAAATTGCATACAATATTTTCTTTGCCTGACCGGAAAAACGTTCTTTGTTAGCCAGTAAATAGATTCCGATTATTAAGCCAAGTATAAGGTCCCATAAGGTCATCAAAAAACTGATTACACTTAAGGATAAACTCTTAATTAATTCATTCATACTTGGTAATAATTGGGTAATCCAGTCATAAATCTTATCAGAGTATTCATTCATAATATTAATAAAGTACTCTTCTATTTCCGGATTATTGGATAAAACCTTTTCACTAAAGTGAACAAGATTATTAATATACATTGGGAAAGATTCCACAATATTTTCAATACTTTGATACACATGAGGTATCAGGATAATTAAAAATATATAGATTGCCAATGCACTTAACAGTAAGGTCACTAATATGGATGCAACCCGGATTTTCGGAAGTGTTTTGGTATTAATATTACATTTAAAACGCTTACATAGGGGAATTAACCAACGCTCTTCGATAAAATTCATGATGAACGATAACAAATATGCCAAAATCATACCATAAAGCACCGGCATGGATACGCTTATTACTTGCTTAATTCCACTATAAAACAAGCTTCCGTTAAATAATAAATAAATGAAGGATACGCTTAAAATAATTACTATCAATGCAGTAATTCCAATCCCAATGACCCTCTTATCAATCTGTTGTTTCATAGCTTGTAACCCTGTGCCTTTCCATTTTACAGTACAATAAATTTAGTATATAATCATAGATGGAATTCAATATTTTGTATATAATGACCATGAATTCCTTTTATTTACCCCAAATAATGTATCATAATTATATCATTCTTATGAAAAATATCCTATAGATTCTCTAAAATCTTTTCAGAATTTAGGAAAAATTTAATTTTATTCCTTGGATGGAACAATAATCTTTTAGTATATGGAGATATATAAGCATGAAATTGCAACAATTATTAAGCTATGTCAGAAGAGCCATTGATGATTACCAATTAATTCAGGATGGCGATAAAATTGCAGTTGGAATATCCGGCGGAAAGGATAGCCTTGCCTTATTGCATGCTCTCTCTGCCCTTAGACGTTTTTATCCACAGAAGTTTGAATTATGCGCCATAACCATCGATTTGGGATTTGGTAATCTGAATCTGGATAAAATTGTTGAAATGTGCAAAGAGCTTGATGTGGAATACCATATTGTCAAAACAGATATTGCTCAAATCGTATTTGAAGAACGGAAAGAGTCCAATCCCTGCAGTTTATGTGCCAAAATGCGAAAAGGTGCACTGAATGATGCCATCAAGAAAATAGGGTGTAATAAAGTGGCGTATGCCCATCATAAGGATGATGTGGTAGAAACTATGCTGTTATCCCTCTTATTTGAAGGCCGTTTTCACACCTTCTCTCCTATTACTTATCTGGATCGGATGGATGTTACCGTAATCCGCCCATTGATTTATGTGGAAGAAGCCGACGTAATCGGTTTTGTAAATAAACATCAGCTACCGGTAGTAAAGAGTCCCTGTCCTGCTGACGGTAACACCAAACGGGAATATGTACATCAATTACTCCAACAGTTAAACCAAGAGCATCATGGCGTAAAAAACCGTATGTTTACAGCCATTTGCACCGGTAATATTAATGGTTTTAGGGAAATCCCTCCATCCGCACATATTCGTACCAAATCAGTAAAACCAACGGATAAATAAGCATCATTTTAGTTAGAATGTGAGTGTATTGCAATGGATAAAACGCAGAATTATCATGATGAACTGGCAAAAAAGAATGTAGAAAAGTTACGGGAGTTACAAGCCTCTCTTCCTTCCTTTTGCCGTATGTATTTTAGAGGTATGAATGATACCATATCCTCCCGGACCAAAATTGCATATGCCTATGATTTGCGCCTTTTCTTTGAATTTATAATGAAGCTCAAATCATTACAGGATAAATATTCCATGCCGGACCTCCCAATGTCCATATTGGATCAGGTGACCCGTGAAGATATTGAAGATTATTTGGAACATTTATCCTTGTATAAGAAATTCAAAACCGATAATCCGGACGATACGGATGAATCGCAAGCGGTTGAAGTTATGAATGAAGAACGGGGAAAAAGTCGCAAATTAGCTTCATTAAGAAGCTTTTATAACTTCTATTTTACAAATGAATTAATCGATACCAACCCTGCCGCACTGGTTAAAATGCCAAAATTACATGAAAAGGAAATTATTCGTTTGGACCCTAATGAGGTGGCTATTTTATTGGATCAGGTGGAAGCAGGAACCAAACTGACTGATAAACAGCTACAATATCACGAGAAAACCCGAGTACGCGATGTGGCAGTACTTACCTTATTACTTGGCACCGGTATCCGTGTTTCAGAATGTGTAGGCTTGGATATCCGGGATGTGGATTTTGATAATATGGGGATTAAAGTACGGCGAAAAGGTGGCTATGAAGATATCGTATATTTTGGTGATGAGGTAGCCGATGCCTTATTAACATATTTAGAGCAACGTAATCGGATTATTCCTTTATCCGGACATGAAAATGCATTATTTTTGTCCATGCAAAACCGTCGTCTTACCGTCCGAAGCGTAGAAAATCTTGTAAAAAAATATGCTCTACTGGTTAATAATCTTAAAAAAATTACTCCTCATAAATTACGAAGTACCTATGGCACTACTCTGTATCAGGAAACTGGCGATATTTACCTGGTTGCAGATGTTTTAGGTCACAAGGACGTTAATACTACCAGAAAGCACTATGCTGCCATGAAAGACGCAAATAAGCGTAAAGCAGCCAAAACAGTTAAGCTCCGCGAACCATAATACATAATATGTAAATAGGTTCACCATGTAAACGGTAAATAGATTATAAGAAAAGCAAAAAGCCTTGTACCAGCTTACCGGACACCCCGGCAAAGAAAGTACAAGGCTTTTTTATGCTAATTTACTATGTATTATTTCTGTTCTTCAAAATCTTCAATCGCCTGGATAATTAATTTGACAGTACCTTCAATTCCAAGCAAAGAGCTGTTAATGCACAAATCATAGCTGTCTGCTCTTCCCCACTTCTTAGATGAATAGTAATTGTAATAACTCTGGCGTTGTTTATCCTTCTTTACAATCATATCTCTTGCCTTTGATTCGGTCAAATTATACTTTTCCATAATACGTTTTACTTTTTTATCATCATTTCCATAGATAAATAAGTTAATACAATTGCTATAATCGCTTAAAGCATAATCCGCACATCGACCTACGATTACACAAGGTCCTTCCGAAGCCATTTTTTTGATGGTATCAAACTGCGCAAGAAAAATCTTATGAGAAATTGGCATATCAATAAACGAAGACGCATTGTAACCGAAGGAATAGGTATCCATAACCAAATTATATAAGAATGAATTGGTTGGACGTTCATCATGAGTCTCAATCATCTCTTCACAGTAACCACTTTCTTTTGCAGCACGTGATAATAATTCTTTGTCATAACAAGGAATGCCGAAATGTGCTGCTACTTTTTGCCCAATTTCTCTTCCTGCAGAACCAAACTGCCTTCCAATTGTAATTATTGTGTTCATACTTCCCTCTCCTTATCCCTTTTATCTATTATATGAAAATTTCAAATAATTGAATAAATATTATGAATATTATACTAAAAAACTAAAAAAAACACAATATGTCAAATAGAATTATGCAAATTTACCACATTTTGTATGAACAACATATTAATAGAAAACACAAAAAACGCCCCGGCATAAAGCCGAGGCGTAATATTTGGAATGATTAAGCTAATCTATCGATTATGCTTCTTTCTTTCCCCAAAGTACTTTAGAACCTTCAACAATTAAGATAACTGCAAGGATAACGATAGGAACAATAATTACATCCTGTAATACGTTTGTAAACATAGCAGCGCCATCTAATCCACCACCGATGATTGCCATCAAGTTGTTCTTAAATGTTAATACTAAAGATGTCAATGTTGCGATTGACATGAAGATAATTGGGAAGTATAACATCTTGTTGTTTCTTCCAATCTTCTGTAAGTATGTAGCGATAGCCAAGAATGCAGGAACAGCTACTAACTGGTTACAAGCACCGAATAATGGCCAAATCTTTGTATATCCAGCTACTGTAAGAGCTAAAGCTGCAAGTACTGTAATAATTGTAGCAACATACATATTGCTTAAGATATTCTTTTCGCCGTTCTTCTTTGTAGCAAATAATTCCTGGAACATGAAACGTCCAAGTCTTGTTGCTGTATCCAAAGATGTTAAACAGAAGCAAGAAACTGCAAGACAGATAATTGTATATGTAACATTAACTGCACCTTCACCAAATCCCATAGCAGCAAAGAATCCGGAGATAGCTTTACCAAAGATGATTGTAGGTGAAATTGTTTCTAAACCAAGAGCTGTCTGAACAGCTGCCTGAGAACCGTCTGCTGATAATGTACCAACTGCGATTAAAGAAATAACAGCAAGTACACATTCGATTAACATAGAACCGTAACCGATCATTAAAGCATCGCCTTCGTTATCAAGCTGCTTAGATGTTGTACCGGAACCGATTAATGAATGGAAACCGGAAATAGCACCACATGCGATTGTGATGAATAATACAGGGAAGATAAAGTTGTTACCAACCTGTAATCCAACAAATGCAGGTGTCTGGATTGTAGGATTAGATCCGATAATACCAACTACTGCAGCAATCATCATGAAGTAAAGTAAGAATGAGCTTAAGTAATCTCTAGGCTGTAATAAAATCCATACAGGAGCTA
>JAZSEL010000028.1:0-16833 GCA_045531685.1 Lachnospiraceae bacterium
AATTTGTACAACTACATACAGTAAGGTTGTTTTACTATTTTTTTCAGTGCTCTTTTTGATGTTTGGAACATCCCTGCGGGCATACGCAAGTGAAATGTCACAACCACTACCATCCGGCGATACCTCCGATGAGACATACACTATAATTGGTATTGAAAATATTGAAACCTTTACAAACCTTCCGACCTTGGAAATTGTACGGACTTCTACGCATGACACTACTCCGTTACTTTACTATATTGTCAACAATAATTTATTTCGTGCTACGGTTACTCTTATCGTACGGGACAGTTCCGGCAACGAAACCTCATTAACAGGAACTATTACTTGGGATTGTACGGATAACAAAACCCTAGTGGACACCACCGTTTGCGGAGACTATGTGGAAACAGGTACTATAAAACTTCCTGACGGTTCCTATATCTGGGGAGAAGGTGTTTCATCGGTTATCACTTTCCCTGTAAGAGTATACAATCCGGAACCGGTCGAAATCATAAAAATCATGGAAGTGGTAAACGAATTTGATACGGCATGGGCCCTGAAACAAAATGAAGACATCGCAACTCTTCTAAACAGTGTTGCCCGCCAAACAGACTGGCCCTGCTACGATGCGGATGGGAACGAGTATCTCTGTCCCGTTATCTACAACACAGAGAATGTAAGGAACGATGAGGTTGGAGTATATTATATTACTGCCACTTTTGAAGAACCGCTTAATTGCCGGTTTTCTGATAATCTTACCGTACCCTCCTTTTCCATTCCGGTATCCGTACAGGCTCCCGGACAGCCCCGATTAAATTTGTCTTACATAAGTCCCAATTATGAATTTATCATTTTCCCCTGGATTACATCCGGCATAAACCTTGATACCGTGGAAGTCCAGATGTCTGAAAATGATGGCGAATGGAAGACTCTCGAGCTTGAATGGGAGGCATTTATAACCGATGACATGCTCAGCCTCAACCGTAACCCCTATGCTTCTGTTTTTACCGTGGGCAACTCTTACAAAATTCAGGTTACATACGAAGGCGGTCAGACCGGTATTGCCTCTTTTACATATGGAGATGGAGAATTATCTGACAAAGGATATGTAGAAGGTGACCGCGATGGTGGGGATACGGACGGCAATCCGCCATCGGATTCTACGGATAATGAGAATACAAATAATACTCCACCGACGGATTCCGGAAATAATGGAAATACAAACAACAATCCACCGGAAGCTTCCACAGATAACGGAAATAATTCCGTGACAAACAATACGGTTTCCACTCCAGAAAAGAAGGAGCCCGTAACCATAGAAGACAACACTCCTAAAGTGGATTCTTCCAATGAACAGGATAGTTCTGAGATTATTAAAGAGATTACTTCCATTCCGGCCAATGATTCTGAACCGGAAACAGAAACGACAGCACCTGCTGCTATCGACCGCGAGGAGCCCTATCTGCTTGGAAGTGAAATTGACCATATGATACAAAACACGGGAACCGCCCGTTTTTCCGAAGATGCAATTATGCTGGATATTCCTGAGGATGCAATCGCATCTCTTGCTATCAATGAGACGGACCGTTTACTGGTAACCATTCTTCCACTTGAGAATAAGGGATTTTCCATTGATATTTTGAAAAATGATATTGCTATTACTAATGTTTCCGGCATGCAGGTATCTTTACCGTATCAGCCTCCGGCAAATACCACTCCGGTATTAATGAATGAAGCAGCTATAAAAGTTGCCGATGGTGATTACAATCCGGATACAGGACTTGTAACCTTTTCCATTAATGAAACAGGTATTTTTTATATATTAGATGAGGAGGTTCCAATGCAGGATTCCTTTGCCGCCAACACCCTTACGGCAACTGAGATTTCTGCGCCGGAAGAAAATACTGACAATTCCGGTTTCAAACGGATTGCTCTTGTTGTAACAGTGATTATTATTTGCTCTGTGGGCATTACGATATTTGTTTACACGAAAAAAAGGAGAAGATGATGGCTGACAACCTGAAAAAATGGATTCCATATCTGCTTACATTACTGGCCGCTTCTTTTTTATGTATCGGCTTATATATATGGAATAACAAATATACATACAATGACCTTCAGCCAAGCCACGGACAATTATTTGTAACGGGGGCTGATTTGTCTGCGCCTTCATTTCTCATTAACGATTGGGAATTTTATCCCGATGTGCTGCTGACTCCGGATACCTATCCGGGCGATTATATGGTGTATACCGATATCGGGGAACGTACCCGCTTTGATAGTATGGGAACACGCACTACTCCGCATGGCTGCGGCAGTTATGCACTCCACATATATCTTCCGGAAGATATGGCAACCTACGCCTTGGAAATGCCGGAAGTCTATTCCGCATATGTTCTCTATATCAATGGCAAATTGGCTGCATCTGTGGGCAACCCGGCCCCGGATTCTTACACTCCGGCCACACAGTCCAAAATCGTAACATTTGAAGCCTCCGATCAGGCTGATATCCTTTTGGCTGTCAGTGACTATTCGCATTTTTACAGCGGACTGGTATACCCGCCTGCTTTTGGCACATTCCCAGAAGTAGAATCCCTGCATCATATCCGACTGGCATTCACTCTTATTGCATGTACGGTTGGTCTGCTGTTTTCTATTTTTTACATTTATTTTGGCTTGCGCATGAAGCAAAAATCCCCGCTGTTATTTGCTTCTTTATGTTTTCTTATGTTTATAACACCGTTATTCCCACTCATTCACTGTTTGTGGGAATTAACCGTATTTCCATGGTATGCTTTGGAATTGCTTAGCATATACCTGATGATGTTTTTGGTAATCATCTTACAAAACAGACTATGCGACACCGGCTATTACTGTAGTCGTATTTCTACTGCTGTATCCGCTGTTTTCTGTCTTCTGGCAGGCTGCTACGGACTCTTTTCGGCATATTTAACCGTACCGGTTATGCAGTTATTTTCACGCTGTCTGTTTGTCTACAAACTGGCTTTTGCCGCATATCTTCTGATTACTGCGAAAGCCTCCTTAAAAAGATTGGATAATGCTTCAAAGCCCCTGTTTTTTGCAGCCATTGCATATGCCGTTGTATTTATATGGGACCGTATACTTCCAACATTCGAACCAATCCTGTTTGGTTGGTTTATGGACTGGGGAAGTTTGATTATCACATGCGCCATCGGTTATACCCTCTGGCGTGACCTAACAAATGCCTATATCAATAAACTTGCCTTTGAGGAAGAGAATCACCAATTTAAAAAACAACTTGCCATGCAGGAAGTATATCACCGCGAACTTAACGGGCAACTGGAAGAACGCCGGAAAATGACACATGATTTCAGACAACAGTTGTTTACCATATCCGGATTTGTAGAGCAGTTGAATAATTCTGCGAAGGCAGATGTACTTCTGCAAGAATTACAAAAATACGTTGAAACGCTCACCACGCATACAACCACACATTCCAATATGATAGCCGGTGCTTTTGCGCAAAACACCGCCGTAGATGTGCTATTGCAATACTATTATTACTGTGCAAAAGAGTATGACATCCGCATGGATATCCGTTTCTGTATGCCACAGCAACAGATACTGTCCGACGTGGAATTGTGTACGGTTCTGGGAAATCTATTGGAAAACGCTGTGGATGCCTGCAACCGGATGCCTGATACGGATGGACCCGATTCTGAAAAATACATCACGATAAGTTCTCACGAGACAGACGGTCAATGGTTTATTTTAGTGGAAAACACCTATGACGGTATTGTTCTTAAAAAAAATAACCGCTACCTCTCCCGTAAGAATACCAATTCCAAGCGTTTCGGAATTGGCTTGGAATCCGTAAAAGATATTATTGAAAGACATAACGGTTGTCTGGATATCTACCCAAAGAAAAATGTATTCCGGGTCGGAATTACTCTACCGTTGAATTAGAAATAACTTAATTGGCCGACATCCGTTTGGATGCCGGCCAATCATTGGCTTAAAACTCACATTTCCATATAAACAGTATTCTTTCCATTTACATATGTATGAGAATAACTTTTTGCCATATTCCTGATAATAGTAATACCAAGACCGTCTTCTCCATCCTCTTCTACATCTGCAAATGGATTATATTCTTTTCCCATGCTGGTACATGTAATCATGATACTCTTTTCTGCTTCCGAATACTCGATAGCAAGATCTATGTCGATGGTATCATCGTTTTTACCAAGAATCTGATAGATTATTTCTTCCGTACACAATTGCAGACGATTAGCAATTTTATTTCCAAGACCATAACGATTTGCAAAGTTGTATATTCCACCATGCAATACCATCAGGTCAAATTTTCTATCAGTAATATGATACGTAAAATATTTCAATTTTTTTATAAAGGAAATTGTCTTTTCTCCTTGCGGATTTTCAAATATCTTCTTCGGTGTTCCCTGTTCGTAGATTCCCTTGTCAGCAAAAAAGAGTACTCTGTCAGCAATATCTTTTGCAAAATTCATCTCATGGGTAACAATAAGCATCGTCATTTTACGCTTAGCCAGTCCACGCATGGTTGCAAGAACCTCTCCTACCATAGTGGGATCAAGTGCTGATGTCGGTTCATCAAAAAGCATAATCTTAGGCTCCATCATAAGACATCGCGCAATTGCAATTCTCTGTTTCTGCCCGCCGGAGAGATTGGACGGCATGGCAGTCGCCTTTTCAAGCAAACCAACCTGACTCAAAAGCTCACGCGCTTTTTTCTCGGCATCCTCACGTTTCATACCAAGAAGACGTACCGGTGCAAGACACAGATTATCCATGACATTCATATGGGTAAAGAGATTAAAACTCTGATATACCATCCCCATACTTTGGCGGATAGTATCGATATCAGCATTTGGAGCCGTTATCTCCTGACCATCAATAAAAATCCGGCCGGCATCCGGTCGTTCCAGCAATTCCATACAACGAAGAGTAACGCTCTTTCCGCAACCGGAACCGCCGATGATGGCAATCACTTCTCCTTCTTCTACTGTCAGATCAACATCCTTTAGGACTTCTAATGAGCCAAATGATTTGCATAATCCTCTTATCTCTATTAAACTCATGCCTGTTCTCCTTGTTTCTGATTTTTAATCTCCTGCAACGCAAATATTCCATTCACTGCGTACGCAAGTATCAGATACAGAATTACTCCGACTACCAGCATAAACATCGGCTTCATGGTACGTGATGAAAAATTGTTGATTACTCTGGTTAAATCGGTAATCGCCACATAACCCACTACACTGGTCCACTGAATCAGATTAACAATCGTAGACTGATATACCGGTTTTGCGATTTGCAAAGCCTGTGGCAGGGTAATAAGGCGAAACGCCTGCCATTTTGAAAATCCCAATGTGCGTGCCGCTTCTACCTGTCCTTTATCCGTCGCATCCAAGGCTGTACGCAGCAGTTCAGCTACATATGCACCTGTATTCATTCCAAATGCAAGCACTGCAACTGTCACTGCATCGAGCGGACTTCTGGCAAATATTCCGTAATAGAACAATAACAGCAGCATCGAAACAGGTGACCCCCGAAGAATTGCTATATAAATCTTCGCAAATGTACTGAATATACGCACCTTACTTCTTCGCATACCGCATACCAGTGCCCCAATAATTGTTCCTAAAAGTAATGACAGCACAGAAATCTTTACTGTTACACCAATTCCCTTTATTATCGTCAACCATGCATTCCCGGCAATCAAATTATTATATATTTGTTCCAAACTTTTATCACTCCCTGCTACTTGTCACATTATTATGCGACTATAATTTATTTACACATCCAGCCTCTGCCGCTCTACCAGCTCAGCGAATTTACCGTTTAATGCTATCAGTTCTTCGTAGGTTCCGTCCTCTACAATTCTGCCCTTCTCAATAAAGACAATCCTGTCACACTGTCTGATAGTGGAAAGTCTGTGCGCAATAACAATACGCGTACATTTCAGTTTATCCAATGAGTCCGATACAATTTTCTGTGTCAGATTATCCAATGCTGACGTAGCTTCATCAAACATCAGAATCTTTGGTTTCGGCGCTATCGCACGGGCAATCATCAGACGCTGTTTCTGTCCGCCGGAAATACCGCCGGAACCCTCTGAAATAATCGTATGCATTCCCATCGGCATACGGCGTATATCCTCCGCAATTCCTGCCATCTGTGCCGCTTCCCATGCTTCATTCATGGACAACTGCGGTGCTGATATCGTAATATTGGAAAAGATATTGCCTTGGAACAAACCTCCTGTCTGCATTACAACACCGATTTTTCTTCTAAGAGATTTCAAGTCCAGATTTTCTAAATTTTTGCCATCATAGTACACCGCTCCCTTTTGCGGCTTTTCAAATCCCAACATGATTCTTAGCAGGGTCGATTTACCGCATCCGGTTGCTCCCACAATCGCCACATATTGTCCGGGCTTAATCTTTAACGAAAGATTATCGATAACAGGGGGCATATCTTCCGTATAGCGGAAAGTAATATTATTAACTTCAATTCCGCCGGATAACCTGTTTACTACCTGCTTTCCTTCCGAAACCTCCGGAATTGTTTCCATGATAGGCTTTGCCATATCCAAAATCGGTTTAAACTGTGCCAGACTTGCCGCTATACCCGCTACTGCCATGAAAGAACCGCTCACCATACCATATGCTGTGTTAAATGCATAGTAATCAGCCACGGATACACCGCTTTGTATTGCCATATAGTACATCACCAGGGTTCCTATAAGAGTTATCATCGTACTGAACGTAGCATTTGCCTTTAAAAATAAAGGTGTATTGTATGTTAAGTCCACCTGTTTTGCATAGAGGTTGGACCATCTTGCATAAGCACGTTTCTCTGCACCGGAAAGCTTAATCTTCTGGATTCCCGTGATAAGTCCATAGCACATACCGCTTTCCTTTGCACCGACCTCCATCTGTTTTCTGCTGTATCTCATCTGATAAAATGTCGTTACAACCGTAAACACTATCGTAACACCAATAATGAGCAGTGCCGGTACTAACAGTGCCGGTGCATAGGTGAAAATCTGTGTAACATAAATCAGCGAAAACACAGAAGTCAAACCGGTTGAAAAAACAGTACTTACCAACATAGAGCACAATAGCTGAATATTCTGTGATCTGCCTGACAATTCTCCGGCACTGAATTTCTTAAAGAAATCCGGCGGCAGGGACAGTATACGCATCATTGTTGCCGCCTGTACCGACAACCCAATCTTGGAATTCAGTCGTCCCATCACTAATGTTTTTATTGAAGAAATCAGTGTACTGCTGACAGTTACACTGAGCATAAAAATGGTAATTCCCAAAAGTAATCTTATATTCTCACTTTGAACCACGACTCCAAACAAAAGATTATTCAGTTTAGGACCAAGAAGACCGATCAGCGCCACTGCCATAGTCGCCAGAACCGCCAAAATATAATCTGCCGGTGACAGGCAATCTGTCACATACCTTGCAAGTGTTGCAATGGTAAGTTTTTTAAGAGGAAACGGTTTATAAAAACAGATTCCCTCATCCTCAAACAGTTCTTCACGTTTCTTATTCAATTTAAGCCATTTGCCGGCCTTTTCATCATAATAGACATAACCGCTGAGCCCTTTGGGAATAAAAGCGACCACGCTTTCGTTGTCCTTCCTTATTCCCAGCATGGCTCCGATGGCATTCCGGTACCATCCCTTTTCCAGCGTTACATTCCGACGCATGATACCATGCGGGCGAAGCATATATTCCAGGCGGTCATTCAATCCTTTAACGGAATCAGGGACCTCACATGGTTTTATATGATAATATTTTAATATCCGGTCAATTGCATTTGTGGCTTTTGCCTCATCGCTTGCATATGCCAGAGACGTTTTCGTACCTAAAACCACATCCGCAATACTTACAAATGCGTCCTCCAGCATGGCATCATCACTGGCTTTCCTTTGTTTTATCTGCTCATCAAACCAACCCACGATTCCACCTCCTAATCACTTGTAACAAGTTCTGTATAGAACCCGTTACGTGCGTATAATTCTTCATGGGTTCCCCGTTCTACCACTTCCCCATGGTTCATTACAATAATTTCATCACAGTCACGGATGGTTGAAAGCCTATGTGCCACTACAATACAGGTGATTCCCCTGTCCTTTATCGCTTTTACCACTTCATATTCTGTCTTGGCATCCAACGCTGAGGTCGCTTCATCCAAAATAATAATGGTAGGGTCCTGGGCAAGTACACGGGCAATTTCCATTCTCTGACGCTGACCACCGGAGAAATCCTTCCCTCCCTCGATAATCTTATAATCGTAACCGCCGTCACGCTGCATAATGTCTTCATGAAGCTGCGCATCTCTTGCCGCCATAATCATTTCAAAATCTTCTATGGAATGATCCCACATCTTAATATTATTGGCGATGGTGTCCTCAAATAAAATAATGTCCTGATCCACCACAGCCAGTGAGCCTGTAAACACACTTCTGTCTATTTCGGTCATAGGTTTTCCGTCAAAAAGAATCTCTCCGCTCCATGGCTGATAAAGACCTGATATCAGCTTAGACAATGTGGATTTTCCGCATCCTGAGGTGCCCACAAAGGCCACTCTGCTTCCCGGCTTCATACTCAGATTAAAATCCTTAATTAAAGGCACTCCCAATCTTGAATATCCAAAGGTAACATTTTTCATTTCAATATTGCCGCTAAGTTTTTTATACTCTTCATTCTCATCGGACTGTCGTCCCACACATACAATATCTGTAGAATACTTCATGACATCGTCAATCCGCTCCATCTCCGTACGCATTTCCTGTATGGACTGACCGGCTGCTATCAACTGGGTTGCCGGTGCCATAAAAGACGTCAAAAAGCCTTGAAATGCCATAACCATACCTACCGTAAATTCACCTTCCATGGTAAGCCATACACCAAGAATCAGTACGATTGTATTGGCTATACCGGAAACCATCTGCGGAATCAGTCCGATGTACTGATTCATTTTTTCGTATTTCACCCCCTGGGCATTAACACTTGCCTGATATCCGCCCCATCTTTCAAAAAATCCGTTTTCTGCACCGCTGGCTTTAATAGTCTCTATCATTTCGATACCGGCAACAGTAGTACTGACTAGTTTCCCTGCATCTCTCATCTGTACACGGGTCATATTAATCCGTTTCTTCGATATAATCCGTGACATCATCGTGTTGATTAATATGGAAGAAATACCAACCAATGATAACAACAGACTGTAACGTATGATAACTACCAGATAAAATACCATCATGCATGCCTGAATAACGAGCGGCGATATCGTGTTTATCAATGTATTGGCAACGGATGCATTGCTGCCCTTACGCTGCTGGATATCACCTGCCATACGCTGTGAAAAAAAACTCATTGGAAGATGAAGCACCTTCCACATGTAAGTAGTACTGCCTACTACGTCCATCTTCGCATTTAGTCTTGTTGCGTAAATATCTTTGATAAATAAGGTGACAAGTTGAACCACCGTCATTAGTACCATTGCAAAAAAGAGTGGTTTTACCCACTCCGGATTGGTTCCCGTCAGTAAGCGGTCAAGAAAAATTCTCGAAAACGCAGGCGAAATAATTCCGATTAACGAAGTAATCACCGTGGTAATTATGGTAAATGCTATGGCAGTTTTTGCACCTGTCAGTTTTTCCCCTGCAAAAGAAAGCATACTCTTAGGTGCTCCCCCCGGCTCAAATTCCTCTGTTGGCTCAAACTGGATACAAATACCCGTAAATGATTTATCAAAGGTATCCATCGAAACGGCATAGGTTCCCCTTGCCGGATCATTCAAAATAGCTTTGTTTTTCTTAAAACCATTGAGTACCACAAAATGATTGAAATTCCAATGAATAATACAGGGAAACGTCCCATACACCTTTAACGCCTCCGGCTCATATCGAAAGGCCTTTGCATTCAACCCATAACTTTTTGCTGCCAAAAGGATGTTCCTTGCATTGGAGCCGTCTCTGGAAACACCGCAATCCTCACGCACCTGCTCTAACGGAATCCATTTTTCATAATAAGCAAGTATCATGGTCAGGGATGCTGCACCACATTCCAAAGCTTCCATCTGCATCACAACCGGAACCTTTGCCACACCTTTGGTAAGGGGGTTCTTTCGCTGTTTGTTTTTATTTTCCATCTGTCGTACCTCAATTCAAAACAAAGGACATGGGTGAAACACTTTCCACAGTAATCTCTGCGGCATAAATTCCCTCGGGAACTTCACCCTCAATCAAAATCTCGTACACCCATTCTCCCTGCGTAAGTCCCCCCACATGAAGTGCATAATCCGCAAAGCTATTATCCACAACAACAGGCCGGAGCTTAATTTCACCGATGGTACACTGCGCTTCTTTGACAGTTACCGACATTCCGACAGCTACTTTATCAATATCCGCTTCCTTTATGTATCCTTTTATCTGTCCGTCTGCGTCTGCTATTGCAGGTGTAACAAGAATGGTATCCAAATGTCCCAAAATGCCCCACGCACAGACTCCTATCAGCAAAACAACAATGGATAACAATATCACCCACACACTGGGATTTGATACTCTAATATATTCATTCAACTGTTCCGGAGAAGATACCCTGTCGATACTCTTCTTTCTGAATAACTGTTCATTCATATTATTTGTTCCCCTCATCGTCTAAAATTTATATCTTGCTACCTGCTGCCATCTTTTTGGCTTTATGTAGTTTTTCCGTATCAAGCATATTAAATCTGCCTGAGATTATGACAAGCTCAGATTGCAGACAGAAAATTTCTGCTGCAGTTATGAAAAAATCTGCGATTACATCAATCGCAACCGCAACGGCAACTCCTTCAAGCGGCAGTCCAAGCTGTGTAAAAAGTATTGTACATAATGCTACACTGCCACCGGGTATCGGCGGAGTCGCAACAGTTAATATCACAGATGTAAATATCGCCATTCCAATCCATACCGGTGTAACAGTCACGGAATAAATCTCTGCCATACAAAAAGCAATGACAATAAATTCCGTCACCGAATTGATCCCAAAAAGAATCTGTCCCAAAGGAATACCGAAATTGACAATCTTTTTATCGATACCAAGCTGCTTTTCGCAGGTTTCCATTGTCGTTGTCAGCGCTGCCGATGACGAAGCTGTTGTTAATCCAATTAAAAAAGAAGGCATAATCTTTCTGATAAAAGCAGCCGGCTTTACCTTGGTAGTAAAGCAAATAAGACCCAAATATACCATCATTGCAAAAAGACAACCTACTACTATAAATACAGGTGCCTTATATGCTTTCAGTAAAATAGAAAAACTATTGTTTACTACCATACTGTAAAGACAAATAAATATGACAACACAAATCGCCGAACATATTACTTCAATAATAAATTTAAAAACCGTATTTGCCTGTTCAACGAAAGAAACTACAAGACTTGCCTTACTGCCGAGTACCAAAAGCGCAATTCCTACCATTGCCGCAATAAAGATAATCTGCAAAAAATTCCCTTCCGTAAACGGAGTAATCATATTGTCCGGAATAATACCGAGTATCATCGAATAGGGTCCAAAAAGGTCTATATTCCCTTTAGCACCGCCATTCGAAAAACGAAACATTGGAAGAATGCATAATGCAAAGACTGTCGGCAGAAAACTCATCATAAAGAGCATACGCCCAATCATTTTTTTACCAATACTTGAAAGAGTCGCCATATCGCCAATGCCGCATATTCCCCACACAACGGAGAAAAAAATCATAATCCCCGCAACTGCATTAAGCAGCCCTAAAAAGATATCCGATATCGGAACTAATATCCCACTGCATATCAATTCCTGCACATTCTGCGGCAGTAGCTTTGATAACGCTCCGCCTGAAAGAGCCAATGCCACTGCAGCCACAATATAAACCATTTGTGAGGGTTGCTTTTTCTTTGGTGAAAAAATGACTATATTCTGTCCATTCCGGTACTGCCATACCGGTGCCATGCCGATTCCGGCCAGAAGTACTCTTGAGAAGTCCTCATCATCCCCGCTTATAAACGGATTATAGTTTTCCCCGGTTACAATTACTTCGATACGGATCCTGCCCAGACGTCTCACACATTTCAGAGTGCAGACCGTTTTCTCTCCAAGAGCCTCTTGATAATTTAGCAATGTATCTTCAAGCGTAAGGGTTGTCCTCAATATTTCCTTTTGTTCTGTCTTATACCTTCGCAGAAATTCCGAAACAGCATCAACTGCTGTTCCTATTTCCTGATTGGTAAGACTGAACTTATCCGTTGTCTGTAGGCTTACTTCCTTCATCGTACAGTTTCCTCATTATTTATCTAAATCAAGGGTAATTATATTCATCTTATATGCATAGGAATAATCAATATTCTTTGATATCTTCTGCACCATCTTTACGCCTATCTTGTTAAATGTTGTATCACTATAATCAAAATCCAAAGGATTATATGGCTTTGCGGCATTACGGATAATTATGCGCATTCTGTCCGGGTCGGAAAACAATTTAATATCCATAATCTCTTTCGCAATAGATTCACCCGGTTCCGACAGCGTATGTGCCACAAAATCCGATGTAATTTCCTCCAGACAAAGGGCTGTCTTATAAGCAATCTTTTCTGAGAGCCCTTCTGCACAAAGGAAATCATGTACCTTATCAGATACACCTGCTGCCGTCTTATTGTCTGATTGGATACTGATATCCAGAACAGGTACATTATCACGAATGTTTTCATCCAAACATAACAGACGGTCTACGGAAAACGTAAAACTTCTGATTTTGACAGAACGTAAAACAAACAGCAGAACAAGGAAAATAACAAAGTTCAGCCCGTAAGCCAGCCAGATTCCGGTATATCCGAGACTAGCAATTAACGGAAGTAAAATAATCGGATAAATAACAGAATCCGGTGCAATGGAATATAATATTCCCATTCCCGCCTTCTCTGTAGACTCAAAAAACTGCGTCATAAGACGTACCGCAAGAATTACCGGCATAAACAAAAAGCATATGAAGACACCCTTCCTTATATTCATATCGCCGGGCATCCCATAAAACTGCTGTAATATCGGTAATAGCAGAAACAATGCAATACAACCGCCGACTGTAACGAATAATCCTATCTTATATCCTTCACGAAGTGTTCTCTTAATACCATTCTTATCCCTTGCACCATAAAGGATTCCAAACAATGGTGCCGTAGCAAGTGCCACACCGTTGGTTGCCGACTGCGCAAAGGTACAGATACTCTTTACTACCGTATATACAGAAAGTGCTGTTGCACTTTGGCTAAATGCCGCAAGAATAATCTTATTCACAATCCCCGACACAACTCCGTCTGCCAGATTATTGGCGGATGTCGGGAATCCATGTTTCAGTATCTCCTTAAACTCTTTCAAAGAAAATCTAAACTTTGTAAACTTCACAGGCAGTTTTTTTCTTTTCATGGTTGTATACGATACCGTTGAGCATATAAGTCCTGCCAGACAGGTTCCGTAGCCAAGACCGGCGATGGCATATTCTTCCGGCAATAATTG
The DNA here is from genome assembly GCA_045531685.1 of Lachnospiraceae bacterium. Classification (GTDB taxonomy): domain Bacteria; phylum Bacillota; class Clostridia; order Lachnospirales; family Lachnospiraceae; genus RGIG8767. The sequence continues at coordinate 13,560 of JAZSEL010000028.1, forward strand.
CACGATAGTTGCCGATAAAATAATATTGGCTGCAATACTTATCAATGCGTTTACAAATACCTCTTTCTGATATCCGTAAATGGAAAGTATTTTCCCCAAATAAGTATTAATACAGGAAAACAAAAGTGTTCCCGCACATGCCTGTATATAAATAACCGCCAGTTCTACCACCTGTGCATTATCTCCACCGCCAAGGCCTACGGACAACTGTCTTGCAAACACAAAACCGATAACCGCAAACAGAATTCCGGCTACTGCAACTCCTATAACCCCCATACTATAGGAACAGTTAATCTCTTTGCGTTCTCCCCTGCCCAGTGAAATGGTAATTTTCACGATTACGCCACTAATAATTGTCATGATCAGCGCCCGGAAAATATTAATAACCGGAGAAGCTACCGCCACTGCCGCAATAGCCGTCTGGTCAATTAAAAAGCCTGCCAAAAGTGTATCGGCCATTAATGTAATATTAGCTGCAAGCGTAATCATAAAGCACGCCGGAGTCATATGTAACACGGATTTCTTAATTAATTGATTATTCTCTCCCATCCTTACCTTCTCCATCTGTTTATTCTACCTCGATTCGCCCGCTTCCCGTCGTTTCGCCGTAATCTACCATAAATCCGGTATATTTATCCAAAAGAGGCGAATTATCTGCATCTACTATACCATTTTCAAATCCCTGCACGTAATTTGCCAGAACCATGTAATCCTCCATCACATAGTCAAGGACATTTACCGCTCCTTCAAACATGGCGCATCCGTCACCCAAATCCCTGAGAGTATAATTATAACCTGCCAGATTGTATTCGCCGTCAAGTTTAAGGTCTTCCCATTCATTTGTATCCTTGTTATAAATCTTTACTTCATGAACACGGTACTCACCGGTCGGCCCGCCAATCCAGATTCCGTTTTCATCTTCCTGTACCGTACATGGAATGGAAGTATTAATGTGATAAGTCATACCGGAAACCTGTAAAAATCCACCGCTTTCTTCTCCGGAACCAAGCTGTCTGCTTCCCCATTCCAAAGCATCCAAAAGCTGCTGTCCGCTAACTGTCTGCAAACAAGCTACATTTCCGAATGTATGAATATCTTTACAGATTTTGTATGTAATATCTCCTGTAACTGCCTTATTACGGATACCACCACCATTCATAATGCTGACATCCACATCCATGTCCATTCCGTCAAATAAATAATACAATGCATCCGCACAGAAATCGCCGGTATTGGTTTCCTGTCCTCTGACCATACGATTTCCTTCCGGGTCATAATTATCCAATACTACCTCGGCAGTTCCTACCTTTTGTCCAAGCATGGTATCAATCTCTGCTATCCATGCGTCTTTAATTCCCTGTACCTCTGCATCTGCAACAAGTTCTGTTCCTTTATAGATATCAGAATATAATTCATATCCTTCTACTGTCTCATTGTCATCTGCCAGAATTTCTTTTGACTCAATGAAATTCGTCGTAATCGCGCCGCTTTCAGCATCTATAACCATCATACCGATTCTGTCAAAATACTGTCCGGTCTGGGTTAACAACACTTTATTGCCGTCCTTGTCAGCAACTTCCATACCCTCTACCGTACTATGGGAATGTCCGTCAATAAAAGCATCCAGTCCGGTTACATTTGCTATGGTTTCTTCACTGGTCCATGGAGTAGATGATATATCATCTCCCAGATGTCCCAGCGCAATCACCTTCGTTGCTCCTGCTTCTTTCGCTTCATCAATTGCCTGTTGTACTGCATTGTAAAGTTCACTGCCATCCTCTCCTCCGGCAATTCCATAAATGAAGTTTCCTTCCTCATCCTGAAAATAAGCAGGTGTAGTCTTGGTAAATGTCTCAGGAGTTGTAATACCAACAACAGCAATGGTCTCTTCTCCTGCCTGCAACAGTTCAAAACTGTTTAGTACGTTTTCGCCACACACGCCATCGGCTTCGTTATGGAAATTGCAGGATACGTACGGATATTCTGCCATATCAATTGCCTTCATACATCCGAACATACCATAATCAAACTCATGATTTCCCAAGGTTGCCACATCATAGCCTGCTGCATTCATCATCTTTATAATTGTTTCACCATTATCCATGGAGCCGTAAGCAGTTCCCTGGATATGATCTCCTGCATCCACCAGATATACATAGCCGTATTCTTTCTGCAGTTCTTTTTTAATTGCAGCAATGACATCGTAACTGATAGGACCGTCCACATATGTATGCACATCATTTGTGTATAAAATGACAATATCTTCGGCGTTTGCATTTTCCTCTGCTTGGGCCTTAGTATCTACAGTTTCTTCCGTAGCCGCTTCCGTGGCTTCTTCCACTGTTTCTGCTGTTGCCGTTACATCCGCATCCGCCGTCCCACATCCGATAAGTGTCATGCTTACCAATATACTCATAAAAAACAGACTTAAAAATCTTTTGTATCGCTTCATCTTCCTTTATTCCTCTCTTACTTCATCACATCAGATATCGTTAATAAACTGTTCACTTCATCCTCTATATAATACCGTTCCCCGTCGAACATATATACAATGCCCTCAGCCTGTGCAACCACTTCAAGTTCTACCGCCCCGTAATCGCCCGGGGTGTCAAGACTCATCTGCTGATAAATATTGGTTGCATCAAGCAAAACATGAACATTTTTATTTGTGTCAAACTCGTATACGGCAACCTCATCCACTCCTTCTTCCAAAATCGGATAGGTTAATGAATATTCACCGAATGACTGCGTTTTAAATTCTTCCACTTTATCAACTAAAATCCCGTCTTCATTCAGATAATACTCGCTTGAACCGGAAATCTCTACCTCTTCAACAACCGCCGTTCTTTCCTCAGAAGTACTCTCTGCTTCTTTGCTTCCACATCCGATAGCTCCCAGTGTTACCACACCAATAACTGCTACTAAAAAAAATTCCCTTTTCATCTTTTACACTCCTATTTGTTATTTAATAAGCTTTTTCACTGTCAGAATGTTTTTTTCATTCTCATACCGATACGAAATCTCATCCATCGTCTTTTTTACAATAAAAATACCAAGACCGCCTATCTCCCTTTCTTCTGCAGAAAGCGTTGTGTCCGGCTCTTCCTTTTCCAAAGGATTGTATGGAACTCCGCTATCCATAAAAGTCATCACAACCGCCTTCGGCTCTTCCTGTACTTCCACACAGACCGTTGCTTCTCCCTCTCCCAAAGGGTAAGCATAATGGCAAATATTTCCAAAGATTTCATCAACTGCCACATCTATCTGCATCTGT
>JAZSEL010000033.1:0-11499 GCA_045531685.1 Lachnospiraceae bacterium
AGAATAATGTGTAGTATTGTTTCTGTTGAACAATGCGAAGGAAAGGGAAAGAAATGCAGGAAAAGAAGAATATTTTAACCTATGAAGGCTTAAAGAAATACGAGGACGAATTACAGGAACTGAAAGTAGTAAGACGTCAGGAAGTTGCCCAGAAGATTAAAGAAGCAAGAGAACAGGGCGATTTATCCGAAAATGCAGAATACGATGCAGCCAAAGATGAGCAGCGTGATATCGAAGCAAGAATCGAAGAATTAGAGAAGATTTTAAAGAATGCAGAAGTTATTGTAGAAGAGGAAGTAGATCTTGATACTATCAATATCGGATGCCGTGTAAAAGTATTGGACGTAGAATACAATGAAGAATGCGATTACAAGATTGTCGGTTCTACTGAAGCAAACAGCTTAAAAGGTAAGATTTCCAACGAATCACCGGTTGGTAAAGCATTAATCGGTGCAAAGGTTGGAGAAACCGTTTCTGTTGAAACACAGATGGGTGTATGCCAGTATAAGGTATTAGAGATTCAGCGTTCAAACTAAAGCACAAAAAGAAAAACTAAGTCTGCAGAAAACGCAGACTAAGATTTTCTATAGTTTTGTGCCGAAGAATGTTTCAAAGAAACATTCTTCCCAGTAGATAAATTATAGGAGAAATAATATGGGAGAACAGGTAAAGAATAATCAGCCGGTAGAACAGGATTTAAACCAGATTTTAAAGGCAAGAAGAGAAAAGCTTGCTGCATTACAGGAAGCAGGTAAGGATCCTTTCGTAATCACAAAATTTGACCAGACACATCACAGCCAGGAAATCAAGGATAACTATGATGAACTGGAAGGTAAGGTTGTAACAATCGCAGGCCGTATGATGTTTAAGCGTGTTATGGGTAAGGCTTCTTTCTGTAACATTCAGGATTTACAGGGCAATATCCAGTCATATGTAGCACGTGACAGTGTTGGAGAAGAACCATATGCAGATTTCAAGAAATATGATGTGGGCGATATTCTCGGTATTACAGGTGAAGTGTTTAAGACAAAGACCGGTGAGATTTCTATTCATGCCAGCGAAGTAACTCTTTTATCTAAGAGCTTACAGGTTCTTCCTGAAAAATATCATGGTCTTACTAACACAGACATGCGTTACCGTCAGCGTTACGTAGACTTAATCATGAACCAGGATGTAAAAGATACATTCGTTAAGCGTTCTAAAATTATCAGCTGCATCCGCCGTTACTTAGACGGACAGGGATTCTTAGAAGTAGAAACACCAATGCTTGTTTCTAACGCAGGTGGTGCTGCAGCCCGTCCTTTCGAGACACATTTCAATGCACTTGATGAAGACTTCAAGCTTCGTATTTCTCTTGAATTATACTTAAAGAGACTTATCGTAGGCGGTTTGGAAAGAGTATATGAAATCGGACGAGTATTCCGTAATGAAGGTCTTGATACAAGACACAATCCGGAATTTACATTGATGGAATTATATCAGGCATACACAGATTACAACGGAATGATGGATTTAACAGAGAACATGTTCCGTCATGTAGCTCGGGAAGTACTTGGTACAACAACCATTACTTACCGTGGAATCGAAATGGATTTAGGTAAGCCATTTGAACGTATCACCATGATTGATGCGGTTAAGAAGTATGCTGATGTTGACTTCACACAGATTACTACATTGGAAGAAGCAAGAGCCATTGCAAAAGAAAAACATGTGGAATTTGAAGAAAGACATACAAAAGGTGACATCCTTAACTTATTCTTTGAAGAATATGTAGAAGAACACTTAATCCAGCCTACATTCGTAATGGATCATCCAATTGAGATTTCTCCTTTAACAAAGAAGAAACCTTCTGACCCTAACTATGTAGAGCGTTTCGAATTATTCATGAACGGTTGGGAAATGTGTAACGCTTATTCAGAGCTTAACGACCCAATCGACCAGAGAGAACGTTTCAAGGCGCAGGAAGCAGCTTTGGCAGCAGGCGATGAAGAAGCCAACACAACGGACGAAGACTTCATGAACGCACTTGAAATCGGTATGCCACCAACAGGCGGTATCGGCTATGGTATCGACAGATTAACTATGTTATTAACAGATTCACCGGCAATTAGGGACGTATTATTGTTCCCGACGATGAAGAGTTTGGATAAATAAAGCCTTTATTTATAAGGGCTTGAAAGATTAGAGGTTGAGAATTGCGACCGATTTGCGACTAAGGGGAACACGTTCGAAAATTTTATAGCAAACAGACATACAAAAAAGGGATATTCCGTTTGGAATGTCCCTTTTTTGTGTTTATGAGTGATTTTTGCTTTTTAAATATTCAGCTAGTTTTTATACCACAAGAGAAAGTTAGCATCGGTGCAATATGTGCACCACATAACTCCGATAGAAGGCGCAGAAAGAATATTATTCTAAACTGCGAGGGACCTGGGGAGAATTAAATCCAGTGACAAGGAGTGTTCCATAGATAAAAAATGAGCAACTATTTGAAAAAAAGTGGGAACTAAAGCATGAAAAAAGAGATGAAAAGTGGGAAGTGGGAACTGGACCGTTGAAAACCGGGAAGTTTTGATGTATAGTATATAAAAAGAGATTCAAAGGGAGATGGTTCAATGGAATATATTACTTCTATGCAAGCAGCTGAACTAATCGGTTGTACCAAACGACATATTAATAATATGTGTTTGAATGGAGAACTTCCCGGAGCATATAAAAAGGGGTACCGTTGGATGGTTCCTATGGAAGCTGTTTTTGAGCGAATCACAAATGGCACCAAAAGAGTTCGCACATTTAATACAACCGGGGTTTGCAATCCCGAGCAGCATTATATGGTAGACCTTGCGGAACGATTAGCTCAAGTGCGTATTCTTGTAAATGCGGGGAACTATTTTACTATTAATAGAGCAAGACAGTTTGGAAAGACAACGACGCTGAATGCTTTGGCGGGATATTTGAATCATGAATATTTTGTAGTCAGTATGGATTTCCAGATGCAGATGAGCAATGCGAAATTTAAAAATGAAAATAGCTTTGCATTAGCTTTTGCAAAGGCATTCATTGCGTCTTTTCGCGTAAATAAGAAGAGTGAGGGCTCTGTTTACGAAGCTGCTATCAGCAGATTTGCCGAAAGCTTTTCCGGTGCTCCTGACTGCTATGAGCTTGTAGAGCTGTTTCAGGCGTTAAGCGCTCTTTGCGGAGACTTACCGGAGGATGTTGTGCTCATGATTGACGAAGTAGACAGTGCAACCAACAATCAGGTGTTCCTGGACTTCCTGGCGCAGCTTCGTGGATATTATATCAACCGCAGCCGGTTTGCAACATTCAAATCGGTTATTCTCGCCGGAGTTTGTGACATAAAGAATTTGAAGCGCAAGCTTAGACCGGATGAAGAGCATAAAGATAATAGTCCGTGGAATATTGCAGCCGATTTCGATATTGATATGAGCTTCTCGCCTGTTCAGATTAGAGAGATGCTGAAAAGCTATGAAGAAGATCATAAGACCGGCATGGATATTGAAAATATGGCACAGGAAATATATGCTTATACAAGCGGGTATCCTTATTTGGTTTCAAGGCTATGCCAGCTGTTAGACAATCAGGTAACAAGTAGTTCCGACAAAGGAGCATGGTCTCGCAATGATTTGCTAGAGGCAGTCCGTAATCTTGTAAAGGAATCCAATTCCTTATTTGATGATATGGCCAAAAAAGTCAAGGATTATTCGGAATTAAAGACCTTGCTGTATGATATTCTTTTCTGTGGCAGGAGCATCCCGTACAATCTGGGCACAGAGCTGGTTTCCATCGGAACAATGTTTGGTTTTTTGAAAGATGAGGCAGGACAGGTTGCGATATCCAATAGAATCTTCGAAATTTGGTTCTATAACCTTTTCATTGCGGAGGAGGCTATTAGCAGTGACACCTATCAAGCCGGCCAAAAGAGTAAGAATCAGTTCATTGATGAGAATGGACTTAATCTAGAGTTGGTTTTAAAGAAGTTTGTACAACACTTTACGGAGAGCTTTTCCGACAGTACAGATAAATTTATTGAAGACAACGGCAGAAAACTGTTTCTCCTTTATATTCGCCCGTTAATTAATGGTTCCGGAAATTATTATATTGAAGCCAGAACAAGAAGTATGGGCAGAACCGATTTGATTATTGATTTTCAAGGGAAGCAGTATATTGTTGAAATGAAGATTTGGCATGGCGAGGAATATAATGCGCGGGGAGAAGAACAGCTTCTTGGATATTTGAAGGATTATAATTTAAGGAAGGGCTATATGTTGAGCTTCAACTTCAACAAGAAGAAAGAAGTCGGTGTCAAGGAGCTTCACTTCAAAGATGCCACCATCGTGGAAGCGGTGGTATAAACCGGAGCTGGTGCTTTATGCTGCTCTCATAGTTTTATGGATGGAATGACCGGCTACGGTGCGGGTTCCCGACGGGAATCGTTTAGAACGGACCGAGTCGGGAGACGGGACCCGGTTGGTCCTGGCTCGATTCCGAGTGGGAGTACTTTAAGAATGTTATTGAAAGTAATTTGTGCAGACCGTCTGCCCAAATCGATTATTAAGTGGAGAGAAGTGCAGCAGCTTCTCTCTTTTTCTATTAGCCAAAAATGAAAAAATTCAAAAATGGCTAATAGAAGTCTATATTACCAAAAACGGTGTAAAGATTTACCCTAAAAATGGTAATGAGTGGGCAGTACGATGTGCTGATTCCCATTTTAGTTAAAAGGAGAGAACGGTATGTTTGAATTGATTGAGAATATCAAATTATTGATTCAAAATAGGGATAAGGTTGCTCTTATTTGTTGAACAACATAATTTAAAAATAGGGCTTGACTCGTCCCTTAAGGGGAGATAATAACATGCTATTATGGAACCAATACAGGATGGATGAGGAAGGAGCAGATTGAAATGAGTTTAGAAAATGAAAGAATGCTTGAAGAAGGGAAAAGAATGGAACCGATTAAAATCAGAGGATTAAGGCAAAATAATCTAAAAAATATATCTCTTGATATCCCTAAGAATAAAATTGTAGTTTTTACAGGTGTATCGGGCTCGGGAAAATCCAGTATCGTCTTTGATACCGTTGCGGCGGAAAGCCAGAGACAGATGAACGAAACCTATACAGCATGGGTGAGAGGCCGACTTCCAAAGTACGAAAAACCAAACGTAGAATGGATTGAGAACTTGAATCCTTCTGTCATTATTGATCAAAACAGACTTGGAGGCAATGCAAGATCGACAGTGGGGACAATCAGTGATATGTATTCACTTTTGAGATTGTTATTTTCAAGGATCGGAAAGCCTTCTATTGGGCCGGCATCCTACTTCTCCTTTAACAATCCGAATGGTATGTGTCAAACCTGTGCAGGAATAGGAAAGGTGATGGATTTAGACATTGACAAGTTGATTGATAAGAATAAAACATATGACGAGGGGTGCTTTCTGCTTCCTGCATTTGGACACGGAAAATATTACTGGAATGTTTACAGAAGACCGGAGTACTTTAGGACGGATGTGCCGTGGAAAGAGCTTTCCCGGGAAGAGCAGAATATTCTGCTGTACGGTAGCAGAACATCTGATGGAGAACGAATTGATAAAAAAATTGAGGGAGTATACAATCAGTTTAAACGGCTGGTACTCATGAAAGGTGTAGAGGAACAGACGGATGCAACCTTAAAGAAAATTTCGCAGTTTCTATATGAGAAGGAATGCCCTGAGTGTAAGGGAAAACGTTTGAATGAGCAGGCACTTTCCTGCAAAATAAATGGATACAATATTAATGATATGTGCGAGATGGAATTTTCAAAACTTCGGGATGTGCTTATAGATATCAAGGATGAACGCGCAGAAACAATTATCACACAACTGACGGCTGCTCTTGATAGGATGATAGATATTGGATTACCATATCTTTTTATGAATAGGGAAAGTTCCACACTGTCAGGAGGAGAAGCGCAAAGATTGAAGCTTGTCCGATATATGGGAAGCTCCCTTTGCGGAATGATTTATATATTTGATGAGCCCAGTACCGGAATGCACCCAAGAGATGTACATAGAATGACACGTCTGTTGAAAGAACTTCGGGATAAAGGAAATACAGTTCTGGTAGTGGAGCATGATAAGGATATCATCAGTATTGCTGATGAAGTGGTTGATATTGGTCCCCTTGCAGGGCGAAACGGGGGACAGGTTTTATTCCAAGGAAGCTATGAAAAACTGCTGCTTAGTGATACAAAAACGGGTAGAGCATTATCTTCCCATATAGAGATTAAAGAAAAGGTACGTGTGCCTAAAGAATTTTTGCCGGTTAGGGGTGCAACCTTACATAATCTGAAAGAAGTGGATGTGGACATTCCGCTTGGAATTCTTACGGTTGTAACCGGTGTGGCAGGAAGCGGTAAATCATCATTAATACGGGACGTGTTTGCAAAGCAATATGAGAAAGAGGTCGTTATCATTGACCAAAGTGCGATTACGGCAACCGGACGTTCAACGGTGTGTACGTTTTTAGGTTTTTTTGATGAAATCAGAAAAGTTTTCGGAGAGGCAAATAATGTTGACAGAGGTCTGTTTACCTTTAACGGAAAGGGCGCATGTCCTTATTGTAAGGGGCGGGGACATATTACAACCGAGCTTGTTTTCATGGAGCCGGTGACTACCGTTTGTGAATATTGTAATGGCAGTCGTTACAGCGAGGAAGCCTTGGAATATCAGTATAAAGGAAAAACAATAGTGGATGTTCTTTTAATGAGCGTGGAGGAGGCTGTTTTATTTTTTGAAGGAAATAAAACTATCATAGATAAATTAAACGCACTGATGGAAGTGGGACTTCCATATATTTCCCTGGGACAGCCGCTATCTACTTTTTCCGGCGGTGAGCGTCAACGTGTTAAACTTGCACAAAATATTAAGAAAAAGGGCAATATTTATATTTTGGATGAGCCTACTACAGGACTTCATCCGGCAGATATTGAGAAGGTTGTAGAGATTCTGGAAGGGATCGTTGAACGCGGAAATACAGTCATTGTGATTGAGCATAATACGGATGTGATGAAGCTGGCGGATTACATTATTGATGTGGGACCGGATGGTGGAACAAAGGGCGGAGAGATTGTTTTTACCGGTACTCCTAAAGAAATGTATGAAAATGCAGATACCATTACTGCAAAATACATAAGAAGAGCTGATAATCATTCGTGTGAAACAAAGGGGAATTTGACGGCATCTGAAATGGATTCCTATTCATAACGACAGAAAACTCGCAAAGCGTGTCAGCTATCGTTGGATTATTCTGAAAAAAATAGTATAATAGTCATAGATTTTGCGAATGGCGCTACGAAAGAGAGGATGTCAGATACTATGAATAAATTCCGTTATAATGATCCTATTGAAAGAATGAAACGTGTTAACCGTGTTTATTTTCTTGCAATAATTCTTTTATTTGGTGTGTTGTTCACATACCAGTCTATGCTGGTAAAGGCGGGAATGTTTTCAGATTCTTTAGCATCAAAGAGTAAGGTGATTATGCTGATTGCCGTATTGGCAGACGGTATTTTGTTTTGCATAAATAAAGCAAATAAATATATGCGGATATGTATTACAATTGAAGTTGGGCTTGCGTATCTGTTCTTTGTGCTAAATACGGAAGGCAGTTTTTTGGGGATGGCGTTTGTAGGTGTTCTGGGAGTATCTATTTTATATTATGATTCCATGTATTATATGGGAACACTGGTATTTTGCATTGCTATTTATATTGCAGGACAAGTGGCCAGGGTTAATTCAGGGGTTGTTTCGGCAGATGCCAATGGCGTTTGTAATGTAATTATGACATTCGCAGTATTTGTTATGCTTTTTGTATTAAGCAGATTGTCAAAAATGTTCAATGACCATGCATTAGGAGCGGTTGAAGAACAAAGCGAAATACAGATGCAGATTATGAAGGTTATAAAAAAAGAGACAAACAGCAGTGATGAAATGGTAAATAGTCTATACGATGCTTCTCAAAATATAGCGCAAAGTATGCAGACGATATCGGTATCAACTGAAAAGATAGTGGAAAATATTACAGAGCAAAATTACATGACACAGGATATTCAGAATGCGATTATTAATACTCAGGAATATTCCTCTGAAATGGCGTCTGTTGCAAATATTTCAAATGAAAATATCCGGATTAATCAGGACATGATGAAGACATTAATGGAGCAGTCTGAGCAGATTGCAAATAACAATGTTGTAGTAACGGAAGCAATGGAACAGTTGCAGGATAAGATTGACAAAGTGGCGTCTATTGCCAATATGATCCTGAAAATTTCGGATGAGACCACGATTCTTTCATTGAATGCGTCTGTTGAAAGTGCCCGGACGGGAGAAGCGGGAAGAGGATTTGCTGTTATTGCAGACCAGATTCGTCAATTGGCAGAAGAAACCAAGGATTTTACACAAAGGATTACGAATATTGTTGGTGAACTTAATGGCAATGCAAGGACAGTAGTTGATGCGGTTGATGTTTCCGTGAAAGCAGCGGACAGTCAGAATCAAATGATTAGTGCTACTGCTGATGCGTTTGATGAATTAAGCGAAAACATGAACGTTTTAGTAAATAATGTACAGGAAATTGGTACCCGAATTAATCATTTATCCGCATCGAACAATCAGATTGTTGATAATATTACCCAGTTGTCAGCCTTATCTGAGGAGGTAAGTGCCAGTGCAGAAGAAACCAATCATCTGACAGAAATGAACGTTGGCTATGCGCGACAGACTTGGGAGTCTATTCAGAAGATTAATCAAAGTGCCGGTTTGTTAAAGAACGTATAGAAAGGTATATGAAAATACATTGTTGTCAGGGTGGCAACAATGTGTTTTTTACATAGCAAATTAAAAGGAGGTCATACATGATCGACTCACATGTCCACATAGGTGGAGAATCCGATGGATTCACTATGAGCGAAGAAATGGTGCTTCGGTCTATGGAGAAATATAATATCGATATCAGTATTGTGTCCAATGCCGATGCGGTGGAATATGACGGAGAGCTTAACCGGATTCCGGAAGGAGTATGGATTAATCAGGAGGAAACATTGGCACGGGTAATCCGCTTTTGTCGTGAGAATCCGGGCAGGATTTACGGAGCTTTTTGGTGTAAGCCTAATCATGAAGTGCTGACGGATGTGATTGATAAGATGATTGGAGAGAATAGGGATGTGATTGTGGCATTAAAGGTTCACCCGTTCTTATCAAACCTTTCGTTTTCGGATGAGAAGATGTATCCGTATTTGGAATTGGCAAGAAAGTACAAACTGCCGGTAATTGTTCATACGGCGGACAGTGAGAATGACAGCCCTATGCGCGTATATGAGATGGCATGCAGGTATCCGGACCTTATTTTTGTCATGGCACATATGGGATTGGGCACGGATAACAAGTTGGCAGTGGATTTGATGGAAAAGGCTGAAAATTTGTATGCGGATACGGCGTGGGTTCCGATTGAGACTACCTTGGAGATTATCCGCAGATACGGAAGTGAACGTATTATGTTCGGCAGCGATAATCCCATTGACGGATTGGATACTTATGACTGCAATCCAAAAGGCGAGCCGAGTTTGTATCGGCAGTATTTTGGGTCGCTTAAAGATAGGATAAGTACAGAGGATTATGAGAATCTGATGGAAAAAACAGCGCGCAGAGTATTGGGCATATAGAAAATCAAAAATATTTTGTAAAGATAGGACACTTATGAAAAAACTAAAGATAACCTTTAACTCACCGATTATACTTGGCTTTGCGGCAATCTGCTTAATTGCCACATTGTTGAATACTATTACCGGAGGAGCGGCTAATAAACTGTTATTTATGACGTATCATTCGCCACTCTCAAAGCCAATGACATATGTACGCTTTTTTACCCATGTATTCGGACATGCGGATTGGGCACATTTTATTGGGAACATGAGTTACATTCTTCTCCTGGGACCGATGCTGGAAGAAAAGTATTCTTCTAAGGTTTTAGTGGAAGTCATTGCGGTCACGGCATTGATTACCGGTTTGATTAATTACATGCTTTTTTGGAATGTTGCACTTTGCGGAGCCAGCGGAGTGGTATTTGCATTTATTCTCATGTCTTCGTTTACAAGCTTTAAAGAGGGCGAAATACCTCTCACATTTATTCTGGTAGCAGTACTGTATATTGGACAGCAGGTGGTACAGGGGATTGCGGTAAACGATAATGTATCCAATATGGCACACATCATCGGTGGAATCGTTGGCGGAGCCATGGGCTATGTATTAAATAAAAAAAATTGATGTTGTTTCTAAAAGGACCCGTAAAAGGGTTCTTTTATCTTGGGAACATTTCCATGACATATCCTTGATTCTATGGTAAAATACCCCTGTTTATATTGGAAAACAAGGGAGAAAAAGGAAAATGAAAAAGAGAATTACAGCGTTCATGCTGGCATTGTTAATGCCTCTGGCTGCATTTGTAGGTATGTGTGTGGAGACAATCTCCTACGCAGCACCGGGAACGCAGTTCATTGTGCATTACGGGGGAAGAGAGGACAACGATTATACCGGATGGAATATGTGGATCTGGGAAGAGGGGTTCGAAGGTACGGCGGTTGATTTTATGTCAGAAGATGGTTTTGGTAAAATTGCCATGTATCAGTGTGTGGAAAACACAGACCGTATCGGTTTTATTGTAAGACTGAACAATTGGGAAGCAAAGGATGTGGAAGTAGACCGTTATGCGGATATTGAAGGTCCTGTTGTAGAAATCTGGGTAACTTCCGGACAAGAAGAGTTTACCACAACGCCGCCGGAAGGCTGTGAATCCTTTGATTATGCGGCATCCGAATCAGAGCGACTTAGTGCGTATGATGCAGAAGATGCTTTAAAAGTAAATGTTCATTATTATTCCTTTGAGGAAAACTATGAGACAGTACAGTGCTATTCCGCAATCGGAGAAAATCCGGGTGGTGTCTATCCACAGGCAGGAGCAGATGAATTTGGTGCAGAATATCATGTGGGATTTTTAGATTACGAAGGGGAGACAACCATCAGTCTCCAGATGCTTTTTGACGGTGCGGCCGATACCAAATTGGCAAGAACAGTAGATATATCCAAGGCAGTGGATGGCGTACTTGATGTATATACGGTAGAGGGGAATCCGCAGGTGTGGTACAGCGAAGAAGAGGCAGATAAGACACCTCTTGTGGTAGAAGCCGGTTTTGCACAGACAACAGACCGTATCGCTGTCCGTACTTCTAAGGCGATTGACACTTCAAAGCCGGAAGAAGAAGGAACGTTCTTCAAAGTGACGGATGAAGACGGTAACAGCTATCCGATCGCAAAAGCATGGCATGCCGATGGCGGGATGACAACGGAATTAACCCTTTATATGGAAGAAGAATTGGATGCTTCCAAAACATATGTTGTTACAAGAGAAGGCTTTAACGGATGCGAAGTAGCCATCGAAGGAGCTTTT
>JAZSEL010000100.1:0-33766 GCA_045531685.1 Lachnospiraceae bacterium
TCCTATGGCAGAGTAGCCAAGTCCGGCAGGGATAAACGCTGAAGGCATCTAAGCGTGAAGCCCCCCTCAAGATGAGATATCCCGTGGAAACACGTAAGACCCCTTGAAGACGACAAGGTAGATAGGGCTGGGGTGTAAGCATGGCAACATGTTCAGCTGACAGTCACTAATAGGTCGAGGGCTTATCCTATAAGGGAAAGGTTCAGTGGATGAAATAGTTTAATCACAAGTGGGTGAAAAAGCGAAGCTTTTTCGGGAAGCTCACGAAGTGAGATTCTGTATTCGGTTTTGAAGGTATATCCTTCAGATAATTGCATATGCTGAAGTAAGTACTTCGAGGCAGAGCCTCTCAGTCGCGACTACGTCGCTTATACATCAGCAAAAAGAATATCTTATGAAAGCGAGCTTTCAACGAATTCTTTTTACAGATGTGCACTTACTTAAGTAACGCGCGTATTCCTCGATAGCTCAGCGGTAGAGCATTCGGCTGTTAACCGAAGGGTCGTAGGTTCGAACCCTACTCGGGGAGTTAAGGCTCCATGGTCAAGCGGTTAAGACATCGCCCTTTCACGGCGGTAACACGGGTTCGATTCCCGTTGGAGTCACTATATTTGGCGCCATGGCCAAGCGGTAAGGCAAAGGTCTGCAACACCTCTATCACCAGTTCGAATCTGGTTGGCGCCTTAAAAAACGACAATGAAAATTCATTGTCGTTTTTTTGTGTGTAAATATCAATATGATTAATCCCAATGTGTATCAATAAGGTTTAGTATATCTTGTTCAGGCATCTCGAATTCTTCCATTAAATCGGTCAAGATTACCTCTCTGGGAACATTATTCTTTTTCATAATTTTTATGGATTTGATAAGAGCATTTATTATTCCCTCGCTATATCCTTCATCATGAATTCCTTTACGGAAAGCTTCTTCATTAAACTCAGATAAACATGAATACATGATTGCCTCCTTGTGTTTTTTGAAAAAACCATCCAGATAATTATTAGAGATTGCATAGTCTACTGCTTGTTCGATGGCACCTTTGAGAGAAAAACTCTTTTTGTATTCCTTTACTTTAGTAATGAAGTCAGAATATTGGAAAAGAGCCAGACATTTGTCCATAATCTCACGGTTATGTCCCTGATTAATATTGAGCATGGTGGAAGTCCATTCAAAGTTGCCGGAAGTGTCGGGACGCTCAAATGCATCTGATAATTTTAACTCTAATTTATCCGGATAACTATCATTGCCGTTATAAAATACAATATATCGTGGCGTTGGAATTTTTACAAGAGATTTTCCGTAAATATTCTTATTGTTTTCAGATATAAATTGAGCATATAAGGTTGAGAAATAAAGTATACCTCGAAGAGGCATATTAGGATTGTATGTACTCTGATGTTCGTAAAGATTCATATCCGTATCAAGAATAAAGGAAACATCGTTTTTCATACGTATGTAGATAAAATCTTCGATAGTATTAATCTCGATATCTTCAATGTTAGAGTAAGAAGTATTATTGACTGCATTATATAGGGACAGTAGATAATGTTTGTTTTCTACAGCTCCAAAGATGTAGCAAAATAGTGTACTCTTGTGCTCGCGGTTAATGGATACAGGAATAGACATAGGTCCCTCACTTTCTCTGCAATGGCAGTAAAAACTATTGAATTGATAAATGATTGAGGTTCCCGGCGAGCTGCCGGTGCAGATTATCTTTAGTAGTGAGTGTGGAAACAGATGTACTTCCGATGAGTATGATAATACCATGTAAGATATTGCGAATCAATATGGCATTTTGACGAAATTTGCGATGAAGAAAAAACAAAGCTAATGTAGTACATGCTATAAAGTGTTACAGTATTTCCCTCAAATACAAATTATAGTTTATTTTTTCATATTTCTTTAGTATCCTAAAAATAGTGAAAAATGATACGAGGTATGTAGCATGCTATATTTAAAAGAAGCCAATTATGAAGACATAGAAAAAGAATATCTATTTGTTCGGGATATGCCGGCGGATGAAAATGGCATGACAAATGAGTGGCATGGAATTTCACGTGAGGATTTTGAGAATAAAGCAATAGGGGCGATGATTGCATCTTCAAAAGGAGAAAATCTACCGGAAGGATATGTTCCGCAGACCTATTTCTTTTTATGGGATGATGAGGAAATCGTGGGACAGTTCTGTATACGGCATTATCTTTGTGAGTCATTAAGAACTGGTGCAGGACATATCGGATACTTTGTTAAAAAAGAATGCAGGGGCAAGGGCTATGGCAAGGAAGGACTCCGCCTGACATTGGAGATTGCAATAACTATTGTTCCTGAGGATGAGATATATTTGCGGGTAAATAGGGACAATCATGCTTCGTTACATGTGATGTTGCATAATGGTGGACACATTGAACATGAAGACGAACAAAAATATTATGTGCGAATAAAGAAGTAGAAATATACAAGAGAAAAAGGAGAGGGTAAAGATGATTCAGAGTACAGCAATTGTCGGAATGGGAGCATTGGGACTTTTATATGCGGATGTTATTGTGAAAGCAAGGGGCAACGAAGGTGTTGCATTTGTTTTGGATGAAGAACGTTTGGCAAAATACAAGGATACGGTTTTTACAATCAATGGGGAAGAAAAAACATTTCCAATGGTTTCAAATAAGGAAGCAAAGCCGGTAGATTTATTAATTGTTGCAGTGAAATATAATGGGCTGAAGTCTGCAATTGAAACAATGAAGGCTTGCGTGGACGGACATACGATTATTATGTCGGTTATGAACGGAATCGACAGTGAAGAGATATTGGCAGAGGCCTTTGGAAAAGAGCATATGATTTATACCGTGGCACAGGCAATGGATGCCATGAAGTTTGATAATGCTCTTAATTATACCAAGAGCGGTGAGCTGAGAATTGGTGTGGTGGAAGAATATCAGAAAGCTAATTTACAGGCGGTGTGCGAATATTTTGATGATATTCATATGGCATATACCGCAGAAGAGGATATTTTAAAACGTCTTTGGGGCAAGTTTATGCTAAATGTTGGTGTTAACCAGACTTGTCTTGCTTATTCCACAAACTATGCGGGAACATTAGCGGAAGGCACGGAAGAAAATAAGATTTTCATTGCAGCTATGGAAGAAGTAATTACATTGGCAAATGCTTATGGAATTGGGCTTACACGGGAAGATTTGGATTATTATGTAAAAATAATCGGTACGTTGTCTCCAACCGGGGTTCCGTCCATGAGACAGGATGGGATTGCCAAGCGTTATTCGGAAGTGGAAATGTTTGCGGGAACCGTCAGACGTATGGCAAAGGAAAAAAGAATTAAGACACCGGCGAATGATTTGTTGTATGAAAAGATTAAAGCCATTGAGGCAACCTATTAAAGTTTTATAAACTTTTGTCAAGAGAGGGATTACTTCATTGTAATCCCTTTTTTCATTCGTTATAATATAAACATTAATGTGAGGGTGGGAATAATGGTACGGTTTTATTATGTGATTTTTATTTCATTGCCATTTATAATTTATTATATGTTGATGGCGGTTCATTACACAAATCATAGAGATTTGTATGATGAAGTACAGTGTTACGATTTGGCACAGAGGTTAATTAAACGTTTTAAAAAGAATGCGAGAATTCGCACAATTAGCTATGGGGAAAATAACTTGCCGGATGAAGGTGGTTATGTAATGTATTCCAATCATCAGGGAAAGTATGATGCACTGGGAATTATTTCAGCGCATGAGAAACCATGTTCTGTTGTTATGGATAAGGACCGCAGCCAGATTATTTTAGCTAAGCAATTTGTGGATTTATTAGAGGGTGTCCGGATGAGCAAAACGGACATAAAGCAACAGGTACAAGCCTGCGAAGATATTCGTCATGGGGTGGAACACGGAAAGCGTTACATCTATTTTCCGGAAGGAAAATATGAAAGAAACGGCAATCATTTACAGGAATTTCGTCCGGGAGCATTTAAATGTGCCAAACAGGCAAAAGTGCCGATTGTTCCGGTGGCAATTTGCGATTCCCATTTGGTATTTGATTTTAATTCACTCAGAAAAGTTACTACACAGGTATGTTTTTTGGAACCGATTTACTATGAGGAATACGAATCGTTGACCACTTTGGAAATCAGTCAGATGGTAAAGGACAGGATAGAAGAAGGATTGGTTGTTTTGGATAAGAATAGGGTTCACAAGAAGTGGAACTGTCATTTTTATTCGTGAGTAAATAAGATAGAGATAAGTTTGAAAGAGCTTGAAAGCCATGGGTATGGTTTCAGGCTCTTTTGTGCTTTGTATCAATGGGATGAGGATGTAATAAGGGTGGTAGTATTCTTTACAATAAATGATGAACACATTTTTTTCACATTTTGAACAAGAAATGGAAACATTATTATGTAACAATATCATAGCGACAGCATGGAAAAAGAGAGGATTGACGGAGGTATCAATGAAATTGATAGAAAAATGGAAGGGTATCCGAAAAAGAAATAAGGTACTTATTTTGGTATTTGTAATATTGATTTTTGTTGGAATTGTGGCATTTTTTGTATTGCAATTTTAATGGAAGAAAGCAGTGAAGCTATTTTGAAAATATGGATGATTATGTAAAGGATTTATCAATGGCTAATCAAGAGACAGAATATATGATTCAAATGAGAAGAATCAATAAGGGATATATGCTGGGAGAAGAAAAAGTTCCGGTATTAAAGGATATTGATTTCAAAGTAAAAAAAGGCGAGTATGTGGCAATTTTAGGTCCATCCGGTTCCGGAAAAACCACATTAATGAATATTATTGGTTGTATGGATTTATGCGATAGCGGAGAATACTGGTTGGATGGAAACGCAGTCCATGAAATGACCGAGGATGAGATGACAGTTTTGCGTAATAAGGAAATTGGATTTATTTTCCAGAACTATCAATTGATTCCTACCTATAATATTACCCAGAATATTATTATGCCTTTGCTCATACGTGGAATGACAAGCGAGGAGGCAACAGCACAGTCCAAAGAGATTGTAAAGCTTCTGGGTATCGATAACCGTTTGGAGCATAAGCCAAACGAACTGTCCGGTGGGCAGAAACAGCGAGTGTCCATTGCAAGAGCACTTGTAGGGAAGCCTGCCATTTTGCTGGCGGACGAATTAACAGGAGCTTTGGATAGTAGCAGCGGAAAGGAAGTACTCCGGTTGTTTCAGGAGCTGAACGATATGGGAAATACCATCGTAATGATTACGCATGATATGAATGTTGCAAAAACAGCAAAGAGAATCGTACATATTATTGATGGTGAATTAAAAGAGTAAAGTGTAGTTTATAAGAGAGTATGAAAAATGCTAGGCACTCAGCCTGGCATTAATTCGCTTGTAAAATATGATTATGCAATTTGTTGTTTTATTCCTTCTATTTCTTTTTGCATAGCTAACATATTTTGCATGAGTAATGAAAGAGTATCATTATCCAATTTGTTTAATCTGTATTGTTGGGTTAGTTCTTGAATAGAGTCTTCGAGCTTCTCAATTTTGTTATTAAGAAATCCTTTCATCCTATCCATTTCACCGAGCAGCATTTTTTCGCTTTCAACAATGGATTTTCGCATATCTTTTCTTATACTTTTATTGTTCTCATGTAGTAAATTTTGAAGAGTTTGCATGTCCTTTTTGATGTTACCATAGTTCTCATGAAGAGCTTGCATATCTTCTTTAATGATTTTGTTATCATCATGAAGGGCTTGAACATCTTTTCTGATGCTTTCATAGCCCTCATGAAGAGTCTGTATGTCTTCTTTTATGCTTTTATTGTTATCTTGTAGTAAACTTCGGATGGCCTGTAAATCTTTTTCTTCAAGCATTTTTTGTCTCCTTTCAAATGATAATTCCTATTTAAAGGATGCATATATGGTAAAGTTCTAATTTCAAAGCAAAATGTCAGTGATGACAAGAGCGCATTATTATTCCATATTTATTATACTTTGTTCCTTCTATTTATGCAAATAGAATTCGACCACTTATGAAATAAAAGTTGCTTTTCCTATGAACTGTAGATAAAATGGAATCAGGTTATATTTGGGTTGGTTTAAGAAAAACAGGAGGTGCCTATGAATCAGGAGTTACAGGAATTAATTTCGGTTATACGGGAGAGTGATAGTATTGTCTTTTTTGGCGGTGCCGGTGTGAGCACCGAATCCAACATACCGGATTTTCGAAGTGCCAATGGTCTCTGGAATGAAAAATTGCAGATTAATTTTACTCCTGAGCAGTTGGTGTCCCATACATTTTTTGTCAGATATCCGGAAGAGTTTTTCAAATTTTACAAAGATAAATTGATTTATCCGGACGCACAGCCCAATGCCGCGCACAAGGCACTTGCCAAGTTAGAAGAGATGGGCAAGGTTAAGGCTGTTGTTACGCAGAATATTGATGGACTCCATCAGGCAGCAGGCTCTAAGGTGGTATACGAGCTGCATGGTTCGGTACTGCGTAATTATTGCATGGAATGCGGAGCATTTTATGACGAGAAATTTATTTTAGAGTCCGAAGGGATTCCGACCTGCCCGAAATGCGGTGGTAGGGTGAAGCCGGATGTGGTATTATATGAGGAAGGATTGGACAATGACATTATCCGTGGTGCGGTAAGTGCTATCAGCAAGGCGGATACTTTAATTATTGGTGGGACTTCTCTTGTTGTGTATCCGGCTGCTGGTTTGATTGATTATTTTAACGGCAAAAATCTGGTGCTCATCAATAAGAGTGAGACTTCTGCTGACAGAAGAGCAGATATTGTGATTCATGAAGCCATCGGAGAAGTGTTTACAGAGATAATGAATAATCTGTAATCTTTAAAGATAGAAATAGAAACAGAGATAGGCGGAGGAACTATCCTGAGAACAGAAAGGCAATTAAGATGGATATTCAGGTTGGTGATATTGTAAAACTGAAAAAGCAGCATCCGTGTGGAAGTCACGAATGGGAGGTTCTGCGTATCGGAGCCGATTTTCGTGTGAAATGCATGGGCTGTGAGCATCAGATTATGATTCCCAGAAAAATATTGGAAAAGAGTGTAAAAGAAATTCGCAAAAACTCTTGATTTTTGGGGATTCCTATGGTATCATACCAACTTGTGATATATTCAAATTCCTTGCTTTGCAGAGAGTGCAAGGCCAGAGACCAAAAGGAGGTAACAAGCATGAACAAATATGAATTAGCCGTTGTTGTCAGTGCGAAAATCGAAGACGAAGAAAGAGCTGCTACAATCGAAAAAGTAAAAGCTTATGTCGAAAGATTCGGTGGTAATGTTACAAACGTTGATGAATGGGGTAAGAAGAAATTAGCTTACGAAGTTCAGAAGATGAAAGAAGCATTCTACTATTTCATTCAGTTCGAAGCAGAAGCTACAGCTCCAGCCGAGATCGAAAACAGAGTTCGTATCATGGACAACGTTATCAGATTTTTATGCGTTAGACAGAACGAGGCATAGAAAGAAGGTATTAGATGAACAAAGTTATTCTTATGGGCCGTTTAACAAGAGACCCGGAAGTACGTTATGCACAGGGTGAAAATGCTATGGCAATTGCCAGATTTTCACTTGCAGTAGACAGAAGACGTCAGCAGAATGCTGACGGACAGACTGCAGACTTTATCAATATTGTTGCATTCGGAAGATTGGGTGAGTTTGCGGAGAAGTATTTACACAAAGGAACAAAGGTTGCACTTTCCGGACGTATTCAGACCGGAAGCTATACCAATAAGGATGGCCAGAGAGTGTACACCACTGACATTATTGCAGAGGATATCGAGTTTGCAGAGAGCAAGAACAGCGCCGGATCTGACGGGGGTTATACCGGTGGTGGAAGCAGCAGACCGGCACCTGCATCAGCCGGTGACGGCTTCATGAATATTCCGGACGGAATTGATGAAGAGTTACCATTTAACTAAGTAGTTAGAATAAGATAGGAGGCAGTAACATGGCTTTTGATAAAACAAACAAAGCAGACGGACCAGCTAGAAAAAGAGTTGGCGGCGGTATGCGTAGAAGAAAAAAAGTTTGTGTATTCTGTGGTAAAGACAATGTAATCGATTACAAGGATACAGCTAAATTAAAGAGATACGTGTCTGAAAGAGGCAAAATTCTTCCTAGAAGAATCACAGGTAACTGTGCTAGACATCAGAGAGCTCTTACAGTAGCAATCAAGAGAGCTAGACACGTAGCATTAATGCCATATACATGCGAATAAATCGCAGGGTCGGCAGAATAATTGAGAATGGACTCCAATATACTATAGTAATAGTATGTTGGAGTTTTTTTATGAAAAAATCACCCTTACGTGTGTTTATCAGTGTTTTAACGCTGGGTCTCTTGGGAATTACCCTGACAAAAGGATATGAAGTACATCAGGTTAGCAGTGCGAAAGCACTTTCAGCCGAGAACTGGGGTCTTGGATTTGGAGAAGAGGGACAGCCGCCGACGGCGAATCAGACAGCGGAAGAATTACAGGAATACGGAGCTTATTACATTGGGAATCAAGAGGAAAAGAAGATTTATCTGACCTTTGACTGCGGATATGAGAATGGGAACATGGGGGCCATTTTAGATGCGCTGAAAGAGGCCGATGTGAAAGCTACTTTTTTTCTGGTAGGTAATTATTTGGAGACCGAGCCGGATTTGGTGAAGAGAATAGCGGAAGAGGGGCATGTAATCGGAAATCATACCTATCATCATAAGGATATGTCGGCTTTGAGTGAGGAAGAATTTGTTGCGGAATTAACCTCCTTTGAGGAGAAAGTGAAGGAGATTACGGGAGAAGGCTGTGGTAAATTCTATCGTCCGCCTCAGGGAAAGTACAGTGTCCGTAATTTACAGATGGCGCAGGAAAACGGATACAAGACCATATTCTGGAGTCTGGCGTATGTGGATTGGTACGATGATGACCAGCCTACCAAGGAGGAAGCGTTTGGAAAATTATTGCCGAGGATTCATCCGGGTGCCATTGTCCTATTACACAGTACTTCAAAAACCAATGGCGAAATATTGGGAGAATTGCTTCAAAAATGGAAGGACATGGGGTATACGTTTGGTTCATTGGAAGAACTTACATTATAAATGGGAGGGAAAAAGGAGTATTATAGGATAGGTGGGAACTTTTTGCGGTTCTTTAAAAATATATTGGTATTAGTTATTCCATTTTAAGGAAATTTATACTAAAATAATATGTTGTTAGTGATAACGATAGGAATACGAGCTGAGGTTGACTATGAGAATTGGATTTGATAATGACAAATATTTAAAAATGCAGTCGGAACATATATTGGAAAGAATTGCGCAGTTTGGTAACAAGTTGTACTTGGAATTCGGCGGCAAGCTTTTCGATGATTTTCATGCATCCAGAGTTCTTCCGGGATTTATGCCGGATTCCAAATTACGTATGTTACTGGAGTTGAAGGATCAGGCAGAAATCGTTTTTGTTATCAGTGCAGAGGATATTGAGACCAATAAAATGCGCGGAGATTTGGGCATTACCTATGATCTGGATGTGCTCAGATTAATTGATGCCTTCCGCAATATCGGACTTTTTGTAGGTAGTGTGTGTATTACCAAATATTCCGGTCAGGTGGCGGCGGACCAGTTTACTAAGCGTTTAACAGAGCTGGGAATTAAGGCATATCATCATTATAAGATACCGGGATATCCAAGTGATATTAAGACTATCGTAAGTGATGACGGATATGGTAAAAATGATTATATTGAGACAACAAGACCATTGGTTGTTATTACGGCACCGGGACCTGGAAGCGGAAAGATGGCGACTTGTCTGTCTCAGTTGTATCATGAACATAAAAGAGGTATTAAGGCAGGATATGCCAAGTTTGAGACATTCCCAATCTGGAATCTTCCGTTAAAGCATCCGGTTAATGTGGCATATGAAGCTGCAACAGCGGATTTAAATGACGTGAACATGATTGATCCATTCCATATGGAGGCATACGGGGAGACAACTACCAATTATAACCGGGACGTGGAGATTTTCCCTGTATTAAATGCCATGTTTGAACAGATATTAGGAGAAAGTCCTTACAAATCACCAACAGACATGGGCGTTAATATGGTGGGCAACTGTATTATAGATGATGAGGCGTGCAGGGAAGCATCCAATCAGGAGATTATCCGCAGATATTATCAGGTACTGTGTGACTGTAAGAGAGGAATCGGAAGCAAGGATACTCTCTACAAATTAGAGCTGATTATGAAACAGGCAGGGCTGAGCGTAGAGAACCGTGCGGTAGTAAATGCGGCTTTGCAGAGAGAAGAGGATACAGGACATCCGGCCATGGCGATTCAGTTGGACGATGGTACATTAATTACCGGTAAGACAACGGATTTATTGGGGGCAGCATCGGCGGCATTGCTAAATACGATTAAGGCTTTGGGCGGGATTGACCATGAATTGCATCTGGTTAATCCAAAAGCGATTGAACCGATTCAGCGCTTGAAAACGGATTATCTGGGAAGTGTAAATCCACGTCTTCATACGGATGAGATTTTAATTGCGCTTTCTACGTCAGCGGCGACGGACCCGAACGCAGACCTTGCCATGACACAGATTCCGAAATTAAAAGGGTTGGAAGCACACTCCTCCGTATTATTGTCTTCCGTAGATGAAAAGATGTTTAAACGTTTAGGCATTCATCTTACCAGCGAAGCCAAATATGAAACCGAAAACAGAGTTTATCATAAGAGATAAGAATATCCGCTGTTTTGTCATAACCGTATGGAACGGGATTGATGAAAACGGCGGATTTTTTGTAAAAACATGATTTTTCCAAGAAAGGAAAGAGTTTTTTCACAGAAAATTTATTGATTTTACCATATGCGGTTACTATAATTGTAATAATGATAATAACATGGAGATTTCTCTGAAGGAACAGAGTGGAAATAAGGAAAGGCTAAATATAGTTATGGATAATAATTCAAACCATTATGAAAGACCAAACGGCTCTAACAGACCGGGTGGACCGGGACAGAGACCGGGGGGACCGGGGCAAAGACCGGGTGGTAACGGAAACGGTCAGGGTGGACCGGGTAATAACAATACTCCAAGAAAACAGAACCTTCTGTTTCTGTTGATTGCATCGTTAATCACATTGCTTTGTATGAGCTATTTTATGAAATCCTTTGACGATGCAACTACGGATGAGATTCCGTACAATGAATTTGTACAGATGCTGGAGGAGGGGAAGGTAGAGAGTGTATACATTTCTTCCGACCGTATACAGATATTTCCGGTAAAGGAAGAGACTAAGCAGGATGAGAGCAATCCGTTTGCTTTAATGGGATATCTGACAACTCCTGCGGTCACATATTATACGGGACGTGCAGAAAGCAACGATGCATTAAGTGCCAGATTGTTAGAAGCGGGTGTTGAGATTAATCCGGAGATTCCGGATAATTCAGGACTATTGATGTCCATTCTTTTAACGTATGTATTACCGATATTGCTGCTTTGGTTCTTATTAAGCTTTGCGGCAAAGAAGATGGGTTCCGGTGGCGGAATGATGGGTGTTGGCAAGAGCAATGCCAAGGTTTACGTCCAGAAAGAGACCGGTGTTACGTTTAAAGATGTGGCAGGTGAAGACGAAGCCAAGGAATCCTTACAGGAGGTGGTGGACTTCCTTCACAATCCGGGGAAATATGTGGAAATCGGAGCCAAATTACCAAAGGGAGCGCTGCTTGTAGGACCTCCGGGTACCGGTAAAACATTGCTTGCAAAGGCAGTAGCAGGAGAAGCTCATGTGCCGTTTTTCTCCCTTACGGGTTCTGACTTTATTGAATTATATGTTGGTGTGGGCGCTTCCAGAGTAAGGGATTTATTCAAGGAAGCTAATAAGCATGCGCCTTGTATTATTTTTATCGATGAAATTGATGCCATCGGACGGAGCCGTGATTCGAAATACGGCGGTGGAAATGAAGAACGTGAACAGACATTGAATCAGTTGCTGTCTGAGATGGACGGATTTGATTCGGCAAAGGGTATTCTGGTTCTGGGTGCGACTAACAGACCGGAGATTCTGGACAAAGCACTTCTTCGTCCGGGCCGTTTTGACAGACGTATTATTGTAGACAAACCGGATTTAAAGGGTCGTGTGGATATTCTAAAGGTTCATGCCAAGGATGTTAAAATGGACGAAAGTGTTGACTTTGATGCCATTGCCTTAGCGACCAGCGGTGCCGTAGGCTCTGACCTTGCCAATATGATTAATGAAGCCGCTATTAATGCGGTAAAAGAGAAGCGTGAGTATGTAAACCAGAAGGATTTATTTGATGCAGTAGAGCAGGTATTGGTTGGTAAGGAAAAGAAAGACCGGATTATGAGCAAGGAAGAACGTAAGATTGTTTCTTATCATGAAGTAGGTCATGCCTTAATTGCAGCATTACAGAAAAATTCGGAACCGGTACAGAAGATTACCATTGTGCCTAGAACAATGGGTGCACTCGGATATGTAATGCAGGTGCCGGAAGAAGAAAAATACCTGAACACAGAGGCTGAGCTCCGTGATATGCTGGTTGGACTTTTGGGCGGACGTGCCGCAGAAGAGCTGGTATTTGAAACGGTTACAACAGGAGCTTCCAATGATATCGAAAAGGCGACTAACATTGCCCGTGCTATGGTAACGCAGTACGGTATGAGTAAGAAATTTGGTCTTATTGGTCTGGCTACCGTAGAGAGCAAGTATTTAAGCGGTCAGGCGTCTTTAAATTGTGCCGATGAGACTGCGGCTGCCATTGACGAAGAAGTCATGAAGATGCTTGCGGAAAGCTATGAAGCAGCCAAGACACTTCTTTCCGAAAACCGTGATGTAATGGATAAGATTGCAGAATTCCTGATTGAAAAAGAAACCATTACCGGTAAGGAATTCATGAAGATTTTCCGTGAACTTAAGGGTATTCCGGAACCGGAAGAAAAATCTGAGGAAAAGACTGCCGATGAAGCAGATGAGGATACCGCCAAAGAGGATACGGCAGAAAAGACAGAAGATGAAGTGAAAAATGACGAGACAACTGTCGAAGCATAATGATATAATAGTTTATTATATTTAGGAGTGTGGCGCGGCAGTATGGTTTGCACGTGTCGTGTGCAGAACATACTGCCGCGCCATAATTGTTTATGGAAGAAATATTTGTTATTCAAGACGAATTAAAAAAGGTACCGGGGAAGCCGGGCGTATATATAATGCGTGATAAAAATGACGGGATTCTGTATGTGGGAAAGGCGATTAACCTAAGAAACAGGCTCCGGTCTTATTTTCGCGCGAATATCGGCAGAGGGCCTTGGATTGATAAAATGGTAGAATTAATCCACCATTTCGAATACATTGTGACGGATTCGGAATTGGAAGCTTTGGTATTGGAAAATAACCTGATTAAAGAACACCGTCCTAAGTACAATACCATGCTGGTGGATGATAAGACTTATCCTTATATTAAGGTGACGGTGGCGGAGGAATATCCGCGGATACTTTTTTCCAGAGAAATGAAAAAGGATAAGTCCAAGTATTTTGGACCGTATACCAGTGCAACAGCAGTAAAGGATACCATCGAACTGATTAACAGACTGTATCTGCTCAGAACCTGTAACAAAGCATTGCCGAGGGAAATAGGGAATGACAGGCCATGCCTGAATTATCATATTCATCAGTGTCTGGCACCTTGCCAGGGATATATTTCCAAGGAAGAATATCGGGAGAGGATAGAGGATGCGCTGGATTTTTTAAACGGAAATTATAATAAGATTTTAAAAAGTCTGGAAGAAAAAATGCTTGAGGCATCCGAAAATATGGAGTTTGAAGAAGCGGCCAAATTCCGCGACCTTTTTAACAGTGTGAAACAGGTGGCACAGAAGCAGAAGATGACGGACAGCGAAGGGGAAGATAATGATATTATTGCGGCTGCCATGCAGGAGGATGATGTAGTAATTCAGGTCTTCTTTGTGCGGGATGGACGTTTGATTGGCAGAGAGCATTTCTATATGCGCAGTGCGGCCAGACAGACAAGGGGAGAGGTTTTATCTTCTTTTATCAAGCAGTTTTATGCGGGAACTCCATTTATTCCAAGAGAAATCATGCTTCAGGATGAGATTGAGGAAAAGGAGATTATAGAGGAATGGCTTTCTGAAAAAAGAAAGCAAAGGATGTATCTTCGTTTCCCGAAAAAGGGAAGCAAAGAAAAATTGGTGGAGCTTGCCGCTAAGAATGCGGAGCTTGTGTTAAAGCAGGATAAAGACAGAATCAAACGGGAAGAAGGAAGAACCATCGGTGCTATGAAGGAAGTAGCATCCTGGATTGGTCTTTCTCATGTGACAAGAGTGGAAGCCTTTGATATTTCCAATACCAGTGGGTTTGAAAATGTAGGCTCCATGGTGGTATTTGAAAACGGAAAGGCTAAGCGGAGTGACTATCGGAAGTTCCGCATGAAGACGGTCAGCGGACCGGATGACTATGCCTGCATGAGGGAAGTGCTCAAAAGGCGTTTTACCCATGGCTTGGAAGAAACAAGGGAAATGGCAGAGAAGGAATTGGATAAGGAGTACGGAAGCTTTACCAAATTTCCGGATTTGCTGTTAATGGATGGTGGAAGAGGTCAGGTAAACATTGCCAAAGAGGTTCTTGATGAACTTCGGTTGAACATACCGGTTTGCGGAATGGTAAAGGATGACCATCACAGGACGAGGGGATTGTATTATGAGAATAGGGAAATCCCTATAGATACCCATTCAGAAGGATTTAAACTGATTACCCGTATTCAGGACGAGGCACACAGGTTTGCCATAGAGTATCACAGGTCCATCCGCAGTAAGGAGCAGGTACGTTCTGTTCTGGATGAAATTCCGGGAGTGGGACCGGCCAGAAGGAAAGCACTGATGAAGTGTTTTGACAGTATTGAAGAAATAAAACAGGCGAATGCACAGGAACTGCATGAGAAGGCGGGAATTCCTCTTTCCACGGCGGAAGAAATCTATTCTTTTTTTCATGGTTCTGTGGTAGAATAACCGTAGTGTGTGTTCCGCAAAGGAACATAGGAAAAATGTCCATAAGGAGAGCGTGCAGAATACTGCAATGCAGAAAGGAATACTCATGGCAAGTGTAAGTTTGTTAAAAATTATTGACAAGATGAAGTTGGAGAATCTGACACCGGAGATTGATCTTTCGGGAATTAAGATTACACAGCCGGATATTAACAGACCGGCTCTGCAGTTAGCGGGATATTTTGAACATTATGAAGCGTCCCGTTTGCAGATTATCGGATTCGTAGAATATACCTATATGGAAGGACTTTCTGCAAAGAGAAAGGAAGAGGTATATAATAAGCTGTTATCCTATCCGATTCCTGTTATTATCTTTTGCCGGGAGCTGTATCCGGATGAAACGTTTAAGAAACTGGCGTTGGAAAAAGGTGTTCCGTTGCTGATGACTAAAAAAGCGACTTCGGCATTTACTGCAGAGATTATCCGTTGGCTCAATGTCCAGCTTGCTCCGTGTATTTCCGTGCATGGGGTATTGGTAGACTGTTATGGTGAAGGTGTTTTGATTACCGGTGAAAGTGGTATCGGTAAATCGGAGTGTGCATTAGAGCTTGTAAGACGTGGACATCGTCTGGTTACGGATGACGTAGTTGAGATCCGTAAGGTAAGTGATGATACCTTAATTGGTTCTGCCCCAAGTATTACCAAGCATTTTATTGAGATGCGTGGTGTGGGCATTATTGATGTTAAGAATTTGTACGGTGTTTCCAGTGTTAAAGAGACACAGGGCATTGACCTTGTAATCCATTTGGAAGACTGGAGCAAGGATAAAGAATATGACCGTCTCGGTTTGGAAGAAGAGTACACAGAATACCTTGGTAATAAGGTTGTATGTCACAAGATTCCGGTCCGTCCGGGTCGAAATGTTGCTGTCATTTGTGAAACAGCAGCAATTAATCACCGTCAGAAGAAGATGGGTTATAATGCCGCACAGGAATTATATAAACGAGTTCAGGCTTCTCTTTCTAAGAGAAGGGACGAAGAAGAATAAAGGGAGATAAAGAGTACAATGGGAAAATACGTATTTGGTGTAGACGTAGGCGGAACTACAGTTAAGTTAGGATTATTTGATGCAGAAGGAAATGTAAAGGATAAATGGGAGATTCCGACCAGAACTATGGACAACGGTGCCAACATTATTCCGGATATTGCAGAAAGCATACTTGCTAAGATGCAGGCAGACGGAATCAATAAAGAAGATGTTGTGGGAATCGGAATGGGAGTTCCGGGACCGGTTAAGGCAGACGGAACGGTTATTAAGGCAGTTAATCTGGGCTGGGATGTTTTCAATCCGAACACACAGATCAGTGAGTTGGTTGGTGTACCGGCTAAGACAGGTAATGATGCCAATGTTGCAGCATTAGGTGAAATGTGGAAGGGCGGCGGCCAGGGTCATTTGGATATGGTTGCTGTTACCTTAGGAACCGGTGTTGGCGGCGGTATCATTTTAGGCGGCCGGATTGTAGCGGGCTCCAATGGTGCCGGCGGAGAAATCGGACATATTCATTTAGAGGATAATGAAGAAGAAGCATGCGGTTGTAAGGGACATGGCTGTTTAGAGCAGTACGCATCCGCAACCGGTATTGTAAGACTTGCAAAACGTGCTCTTGCAGCCGGCGATGAGGCGAGTGTTCTCCGTGATGGCGAAGTGACTGCAAAAAGTGTTTGGGATGCAGTAAAGGACGGAGATGCATTGGCAATCCGTGTGGCTCATCAGTATGGTGAGTACTTAGGAAAAGGTCTTGCAGCAGTGGCAGCAGTGGTGAATCCGGAGATTTTTGTTATTGGAGGCGGTGTTTCCAAGGCAGGTACGGTTGTTATCGACTACATGAAGCCATATTTTGAAAAATATGCATTCCATGGAACCACAAATGCAGAGTTTGCGCTTGCGACCTTGGGAAATGATGCCGGTATTTACGGAGCAGCCAAATTAGTATTGGATGCAAATAAATAAGTGTTGGGGAATCCGTATTTCCCCGGGTATATTTGGATTTGAACTGTCATACAGTATTAGTAATCCGGGATTGGGATGAAAGCATTGTTATCCGGTTTGAAAGGTTGATTGTTATGATGGATAAATCTTTTCTTAAAGAAATAGGAGCATTTGCAGGGCAGGGGGCTCTTTTAACAGAAGAGCTTCTAAGCAGCCATACCACGTTCCGCGTGGGAGGAAAAGCAGATGCTTTTCTTTCTGTTCAGAATGAAGAACAGATAATACAGACAATAAAGGTGTGTGAGAAATACCGGGTTCCGTTTTTTATTCTTGGAAACGGAAGCAATTTATTAGTGTCGGATGAGGGATACCGTGGTCTGGTCATTGCCATTGGAAATGACATGGCAGAGATTACCGTAGAGGGGGATTCCGTTACCGCGCAAGCAGGAGCTCTTCTTAGCAATGTGTCGCGTGTGGCAGCAAAGAACAGTCTTTCCGGCATGGAATTTGCATCAGGAATTCCGGGAACTATCGGAGGGGCCATTGTTATGAATGCAGGCGCCTATGATGGAGAAATGAAAAATATTGTGACACAGGTTAGGGCGTTAACACGGGATGGTAATGTGTTAACTTTGTCAGGTGAAGAAATGGAATTTGGATACCGCATGAGCCGGGTAAAAAAGGAAGGGCTCATTGTACTATCCGTTACTATGCTTCTTGAAAAAAAAGAACAGGAAGTAATTTATGAGAAAATGAATGATTTTTCCCAAAGAAGAAGGGAAAAGCAGCCTCTTGAGTATCCGAGTGCGGGTTCTACCTTTAAACGGCCGGAAGGAATGTTTGCAGGGAAACTTATTATGGATGCGGGCCTCAGAGGGTATTCTGTTGGGGATGCTCAGGTATCGGAGAAGCATTGTGGATTTGTTATTAACAAAGGCAATGCCACTGCAAAGGAAGTACGGTCAGTAATCCGGGATGTTCAGGAAAAGGTAAAAGAAGCGTTTGGCGTGGAACTGGAGACAGAAGTGATTTTTGTAGGAGACTTTTAGATGAGATTTGTTATAGTGACCGGTATGAGCGGTGGCGGGAAAAGTACAGCACTGAAGCTTTTGGAAGATGCAGGATTTTATTGTGTGGATAACCTGCCGGTACCGTTAATCGAAAAATTCATTGAGTTGATTGAGACTCCGAATACAGAGATTCAGAAGGTCGCATTGGGTCTGGATGTAAGAACGGACCAGAATTTTGAAGCTACTTATATGAGTTTAAAGCAGCTTCGGGAAAAGGGCTACCTTTTCGAGATTTTGTTTATGGACTCTAATGACAGCACGTTAATCAAACGGTATAAAGAAACCCGAAGAAAACATCCGCTTGCTTTGGGAGAAGGAGAACGCTTGGAAGACGGCATCCGCAAAGAGAGGGAAGTGCTTCGTAAGATAAAGGAGCAGTCGGATTATATTCTGGATTCCTCCAAATTGCTTACAAGAGAATTGAAAGCAGAACTGGATCGCATTTTCCTTGCCAATGAAGAATTTAACAGTCTGATGGTGAGTGTGATGTCTTTCGGATTTAAACACGGAATCCCTCAGGACGCGGATTTGGTATTTGATGTCCGGTTTTTACCGAACCCGTTTTATCTGGAAGAGTTAAAACATTTGACGGGGAATGACAAGCCGGTACAGGACTATGTAATGCAGAGTCCGGAAGCAGAGGGATTTTTGCAGAAGTTATTGGAGATGTTAGAATTTTTACTTCCGGGATATGTAAAGGAAGGGAAATATCAGTTGGTAATTGCCATTGGTTGTACCGGTGGACAACACCGTTCGGTTACACTTGCCAATGAGTTGTATAGCCGGATGAAGAACAAGGGTAATTATGGTTTGAATATCAAGCATAGGGATATTCGTTAGTTTTGTGGAGGATACTAAATGTCTTTTTCTGGAAACGTAAAGGACGAGCTGGCGGGACATATGCCGGGAGCAAGGCATTGCCAAATTGCAGAATTGGCCGCCATTTTACAGTTTTGTGCACGGATTGTAAAAACACAATCCGGAAAAGATGCGTTGGAAATTAACGCAGAAAATGAAACTGTGTTGAAAAAATGCTTTACTTTATTGCGGAAAACATTTAATATAGAGACGTCGGCTATAAAAAGTGACGAAAATATAGGTACTAAATTAGGGCATTCTGCTATATTGCTGGATGATCCGGATATAATTTGGAATATTTTTCAAACTTTGAAGCTGATAGGAGAAGATGGAGTTTTCTATGGATTTCAGGAGCCTCTTCATCCGTTATTAATTAAAAATTCCTGTTGTAGAAGAGCATATCTGAGAGGTGCTTTCTTATGTGCAGGTTCCATGAGTGACCCGGCAAAGGGATATCATCTGGAGTTGGTTACGGATAATGAGCGTAAGGCGTTTCAGATTCAATACCTAATCCGTGAATTTGAACTGGATGCTAAGGTAATCCGTAGAAAAAAGTATTTTGTAGTGTATTTAAAAGAAGGTTCCAATATTGTGGACTTTTTGAATATATGTGAAGCGCATGTATCTCTAATGCAGTTTGAAAATGAACGGATTGTAAAGGAGATGCGTAATTCCATTAACCGGCGCGTTAATTGCGAGACAGCCAATATTTCCAAGACGGTAAATGCGGCTGCCAAGCAGATTTCTGACATAGAGAAAATTCGGGACAGAATAGGTTTTTCCAATCTGCCGGAGAATTTACGTGAGATGGCAATTGTCCGCATAGAGCATCCGGACGCAAGCTTGAAAGAGCTTGGCCAATACCTTGTGCCGCCTGTAGGAAAAAGCGGTGTTAATCATAGATTAAGGAAACTTAGCGAGATAGCAGATGACATAGTGTAGAGTTTGTGAGTGAAAAGAGGAGGAAAAAATGATCAGTAAAGAAATCACAATTCGTCTTGAAAACGGTTTAGAAGCTAGACCGGTAGCAATGTTGGTTCAGGTAGCAAGCAAGTTTGACAGTTCTGTATATTTAGAAGCCGGTGAGAAAAAGGTAAATGCAAAGAGTATCATGGGCATGATGAGTCTTGGTCTGGATACAGGAGAAAAGGTAACTGTTATTGTTGACGGTGCAGACGAAGCAGCAGCTTTAGAAGATATTGAAAGATATTTAAGTGGTAAATAAAAACCTGTATGTAACGGTAGGTGTAATGCAAGCCGGAAAATGACATTAGAATAAAAATTTTTAATACAAATAAAATAAGTCCCCTTTGTGAGCCTTAGGAACGTCAGCCACAAAGGGGACTTATTTTATTATATCATTAGAAAATGGCTATTGGTCATTTTCAGGCGTATATTATGCCTTTCCGTTACTGCCCAATACATTAACAATCTTGTGGGCAACAAGGTCTTTAACATTCTGACGTCCAACCTTTAAGTATTCTCTAGGGTCAAATGCTGCAGGATTCTGTGTTAATACCTGACGGATACCTGCTGTCATGGCTAAGCGGAGGTCAGAGTCGATATTAATCTTACATACAGCAGATTTAGCTGCCTGACGAAGCATATCTTCCGGAATACCGATAGCGTCTGCAAGGTTACCGCCATTTTCCTGGATAATCTTAACATATTCCTGAGAAACGCTGGATGCACCATGAAGAACGATAGGGAAGTTTGGAAGTCTCTTTTCGATTTCAGCTAAAATGTCAAAACGAAGCTGAGGCTTCTGGCCCGGTTTGAATTTGAATGCACCGTGGCTGGTTCCGATAGCGATGGCTAATGAGTCAACGCCTGTGCGGGAAACAAATTCTTCTACTTCATCCGGCTGTGTAAATGCTGCATCTGCATCCGCAACCTTTACGTCATCTTCAATACCGGCTAATTTACCAAGTTCGCCTTCTACAACAACTCCCTTGTCGTGAGCGTATTCTACTACACGTTTTGTAAGGGCAATATTGTCTTCAAAAGAGTGATGGGAACCATCAATCATAACGGAAGTAAATCCGCCGTCAATACATGCCTTACAGATTTCGAAATCTGCGCCATGGTCTAAGTGAAGGGCAATTGGAATATCATTTTCAAGCAATGCAGCTTCTACCAATTTAACAAGATAGTTGTGATTTGCATACTTTCTTGCGCCTGCGGATACCTGAAGGATTAACGGAGATTTGAGTTCTCCCGCAGCTTCTGTAATACCCTGCACGATTTCCATGTTGTTTACGTTGAAAGCACCGATTGCATAGCCACCGTCGTAAGCCTTCTTAAACATTTCGGTTGTTGTTACTAATGCCATAATACGTCTCTCCTTTTCTTTTTTATATAAAAATTGTATTTCTATACATACAAAAAAGTATAGCAGTTGGAACTTGTTTTTTCAATGTAGAGATAGGGGTTATGGAGGAAAAAACCTAAGAAAATGCATATATATAAGGAAAATTTGCTTTTTAGGTTTCTTTTTTTAAAAACATGGGTTATAATGGGTGACGGAAAAATATATCTAGACAGACGGAGGATTTAGAAATGTTAGTTTCAGCAACAGAAATGCTTCAAAAAGCAAAAGCTGGCCACTATGCAGTAGGACAGTTCAACATTAATAACTTAGAGTGGACAAAAGCGATTTTACTTACAGCACAGGAAAACAACTCTCCTGTAATCTTAGGTGTATCTGAAGGTGCCGGTAAGTACATGGGCGGATATGATGTGATCGTTGGTATGGTTAACGGTTTAATCAAAGACCAGAACATCACAGTTCCTGTAGCTCTTCACTTAGATCACGGTTCTTATGACCACTGCTACAAATGTATCGAAGCTGGTTTCTCATCAGTTATGTTCGACGGTTCTCACTACTCAATCGAAGAAAACGTTGAAAAGACAAAAGAAATCGTAGCTGCAGCTCACGCGAAGGGAATCTCTGTAGAAGCAGAAGTTGGTTCTATCGGTGGAGAAGAAGATGGTGTTGTAGGTATGGGCGAATGCGCTAACCCTGATGAATGTAAGATGGTAGCTGACTTAGGAATCGATTTCCTTGCAGCAGGTATCGGTAACATCCACGGCAAATATCCGGAAAACTGGGCTGGTTTACAGTTCGACGTATTAGATGCTATTCAGCAGAAGACAGGAGATATGCCATTAGTTCTTCACGGTGGTACAGGTATCCCTACAGAAATGATCCAGAAAGCAATCTCTTTAGGTGTTGCTAAGATTAACGTTAATACAGAATGTCAGTTAGCTTTCGCAGCTGCTACACGTAAGTATATCGAAGAAGGAAAGGACTTAGTTGGTAAGGGATTTGACCCACGTAAAGTTCTTGCTCCTGGTTTCGAAGCAATCAAAGCTACTGTTAAAGAAAAAATGGAAATCTTTGGTTCTATCAACAAGGCGTAATAAGAGTCAGAAAAATGACTATGTAGTTACTTTCTGATAACACAATAAAATAAGTCCCCTTTGTGGCTGACGTTCCTAAGGATCACAAAGGGGACTTATTTTATTTTTGTTAAAAATTATTTCTATATGTCATTTTTCTGACTCTTATTATGTTCATTTGCAGAACCAAAGATTGTGTAAATAGAGGAATTTTCCCCTGAAAAGGGAGGATGCCAAGCAAACTCTGTTTGCTTGGCATTTATTATGAAAAAGTTATTATTAACACTTTGTGAATGTCTTGTTTGTTTATCTTATGTTTGTAGTATACATAACAAAAATGGATAAACAATGTGTACTGCGTGAAGTTTCTTTTAATTAAATGTGAACAAAAAATGAACAGTAATTTTAGCACTTTAACACAACGGAGTAGTACAAAAGCCCTATATAATGCCAATCGACAGCATTATATAGGGCTTTGTGGATGAATTTGAAAACTTAAATTTTTTCAGGTTCCGGATAATCGACACCAAATGTGTCCACTGTCATGGATTTGATTCTCTGTTCTTCTAATGGACGGTCAGAGAAGTTGGTAGGAACTTCTGCAATTTTGTTTACAATATCCATACCTTCGATTACTTTACCAAAGGCAGCATAAGCGCCATCTAAATGCGGAGAGGTCTTATGCATAATAAAGAACTGGGAACCTGCAGAATCCGGATGCATGGCTCTTGCCATAGACAAGACACCTTCCGTATGCTTTAAGTCGTTTTTAAAACCATTCTGATTGAATTCGCCGGGAATGGTATAGCCCGGACCACCCATACCTGTTCCGTCAGGACATCCGCCCTGAATCATAAAACCTCTGATTACACGATGGAAAATAAGTCCGTCATAATAATTTTTCTGAATTAAGCTGATAAAGTTATTAACAGAAACCGGGGCGATTTCAGGATATAATTCTGCTTTCATTACGTCGCCGTTTTCCATTGTGATGGTTACAATTGGATTCTGTGCCATAAAACTAGTCCTTTCTATATAAATAGTGTACCGTTATTTTATCATACTATATCGCATTGTGCAAAATGAATCCCGGTGGTATTCTAAAAAGGAAGAAAAGAGGAAATACTATGTTAAAACGGGTCACATTGATTTTAACAAAAGAATACAGAAACAAACCTCAGGTAATATCGTCTCTTGAGTATTTTAAACGGAGCATGGAACAGGAAGGAATTACTGCAGCTTGGTATCCTGCGGAGGAGTGGGGACAAGAATGTCTGATTACCATGACAAAAGAGGATGCACAGGATGGAATCGAGTCCCGGGATGTGTTATATGTGGCAGATGAGAAAACAATTTTAAACATGTTACAGGATATGGGGTGTGATACAGTGGCCCTATACCATGAAGGGGTAGACGGGATATTGTCGGGAACCCAATATGCATTGGCAGGGTTAGAGGAGATTGATGCGGATTTTTTGAAAAAAGTGCATCAAAGGTATTGCAACATTCCCTGGGACATTACCCAAACGGAGAGATGCACTGTCCGGGAGATGGGACCGGAGGATTTGGAAGATTTATATGAACTGTATAAAGAACCGGAGGTAACCCGGTATACGGAAGCACTTTTTCAGGATAAGGAACAGGAAAAGCAGTATATTAAGGATTATATTGAGAATATATATAAATACTATGGATTCGGAACATGGCTCATTCATAGGAAAGAGGACGGCCGGTTAATTGGCCGGGCCGGGTTCAATTACAGACCGGGATTTGAGGAAGCAGAATTGGGATTTGTGATTGGATATCCGTATTGGCGTATGGGATATGCCTACGAGGTATGCCGTCATCTGCTTTTGATAGGACAGAAGGTGTTTGAACTGGAAAGGATACAGGCTTTGGTTGATGAGAACAATCTGGCTTCAATCGGTTTGCTTAGGAAACTGGGTTTTTCTTATAAAGAAGATGTTAGGATAGATAACCGTAAGTATCAGAGATACTTATATGAGAGTAACATGGATCAAACTTGCAATCCCATAGGTTAAGACTTATAATGAAGCAAAAATCACGCACAGGACGTAACGGATGAGCAGTAAAAAAACAGGTGGATTCCTGATGCAGGCAGGCATTTTGGCGGCAGCGGGAATCATAGTCAGAATAATCGGAATTTTATACAGAAGCCCCCTGGTTGCTATTATTGGAGACGAAGGGAATGGATATTATAATACTGCGTATAATATTTATACGATTATTCTTCTGATTTCTTCTTATAGTATACCTGCTGCTATTTCTAAGGTAATAGCGGCAAGACTGGCAAAAAAAGAATATCGCAATGCACAGAGGATTTTTTACTGTTCCTTTCTCTATGTAATGGTGACGGGAGGAATCGGAAGTCTGCTGTGCTTTTGGGGAGCAGAAGTATTGGTTGGACAGAATTCGGCTACCGTACTTCGTGTGTTCGCTCCGACGATTTTCTTGTCCGGTTTATTAGGAGTATTGCGTGGCTATTTTCAGGCTCATCGGACCATGCTTCAGACCTCTTGTTCCCAGATTATTGAGCAGATACTGAATGCAATTGTCAGTTTGCTTGCGGCGTATCTGTTAATGGGAGCCGTTGCCAATAAGGATACTACCACTCAGGCAATATATGGTGCCGTGGGAAGTGCATTGGGAACGGGAAGCGGTGTGTTAATCGCTCTTTTGTTCATGTGGCTGATATATTTGTTGAACCGTCCTTCCATTCAAAGACGGGTAACCAATGATAAAACAAAGGAAGTCTTAGGATATGGTGAAATTTTTAAAATTATTATTTTAATGGTTACACCGGTAGTGTTAAGTACCTTTATCTATAATCTGAATACGGCTTCCAATTTGAAATTTTATCAGGAAATCATGCAGATTTTTAAGGGATATTCGGAGGCAGAAGCCACTACTAAATATGGACTGTATTCCGGGAAGGCCATGCAGATTATAAATATTCCCATTGCCATAGCTTCTTCCATGTCGGCAGCTATTATTCCTACCATTGCAAGAACCTATGAGGTAAAAGCGGGAAAAGAGACCAATGCCAAGATAGCCCAGGCTATTAAAGTAACCATGATGATTAGCATTCCTTCTTCCGTTGGACTTTTTGTTCTGGCAAAACCGGTGGTTATGTTGCTGTACCCGCAGAAGGCTACGGTGGACACAGTGGCACTTCTGATTCAGACGATGTCGGTTGCCGTTGTGTTCTATGGATTGTCTACCCTAACCAATGCAGTATTGCAGGGAACAGGAAAGGTAAATAAACCGGTTACCCATGCCTTGCTTGCATGGCTTATTCAGACTCTTGTTTTGGTGCCGTTGCTTTTGTATACCGGATTGGATTTGTATTCGCTGTGTATTGCCACAGTGTTATACGCGTTCCTCATGTGTATGTTAAATGGACTTGCAATCCGTAAACATCTGCATTACAGACAGGAAATGTTCCGTACCTTTGCCCTTCCGTTTATCGCTGCATTTTGGATGGGATTGGCAACAGGGGGAGTATACTATGGGACGGATGCGTTATTGGAGATCTTGGGAACAACTATGAATGTGGCGGTTTCCGATTATATGAGTAACATCATCTGCCTGATTCCGAGCCTTCTGGTGGCAGGGATAGTATACTTTATGCTGGTAATAAAATTGGGGGCATTGAATCAAAATGAGTTGAAAGCAATGCCAAAAGGATATCTTTTATTGCGGATAGCCGGAAAACTTCACTTGATTTAGATGTGATTCATGAAAAAAAAGTGGATTTTTTATTAATATCGTTGTACAATAGTGTGATGTAATGACTCTATTTGGGAGATTTAATATGAAAAAAAGGGTGTTGGGCATACTTCTGGGCATTTGTGTTTGCGGCCTTTGTGCATGCGGACCGGTGCAGGAGGAAGAAATTGCCGGAGAGAGTATAGAAGAAACAACCACAACAGAGGAGGAGCAGGTAGAGGAAGCGACGACGGTCAGTACATTGACAGGTCTTCCTACCACAGAAGAACTTCGTAACCAGAGACCTCTTGCTGTTATGTTAAATAATATCGTAGAAGGCTGTCCCCAGACAGGAACAGAAGAAGCTTCTATTATATATGAAGTTCCGGTAGAGGGACGTATTACCCGATTGATGGGTATTTTTGAAGATTATGAGAGCCTTGATAAAATTGGTTATGTACGAAGCAGCCGTGACTATTTTGTATATTATGCCATGGAATACGATGCGTTGTATGCACACTTCGGACAGGCAACGCCTTATGTGGGTGAATTGTTGAATTCGGATCGTGTGGATAATATCAGTGGTGCAGTTTCCGGAATTGAACGTCCGGCACCGAATACCTTCCATCGTTCCACAGACCGTAAGGCACCGCATAATGTATATGTGGATACGGAAGATTTAATGAAGGATATCACTAAGCTGGGATATCGTACGGAGCATAACGATTCTTATACGGAGAAATTTACATTCGCAGAAAACGGAATCGCTTCTCTTTATCCGTCCGCAAAGGCGGCAACCGTATTATATCCGGGTGGAAAGAGTACGGATGCGGCTAACGGATTTTCCCGTGTAGAAGCAAGATTTGAATACAATGAAGAAGATGGCTTGTATTACCGTTACCAGTATGGGGACAAGCATATTGATGAAGCAACAGGCAATCAGCTTGCTGTAACCAATGTTATTTTCCAGTATTGTCATGGTGAAGTGCGTGATGAGAATGATTATCTTGCATTCGGATGTCATGGAGATAATGGATATAAGGTACAGGTTTTTACAGAAGGTAAGATGGTGGAAGGAACCTGGAGACGTGTTGATGATGCTCCGGCTGAGTATTTGGACGAGAATGGAGAGCCGATACCAATTAATCCGGGAAAAACCTGGATTTGCATTGTATGGGACGAGTATGGTCAGGATGTTGTGATTGAATAATTTACGATACATGTTGCCTGTAAAATGGAGGGAACAATGAAAAAAATATGGAATAGTTTTTTGATGGCGTTTTCCACATATTCCATTAGTCCTAAGACTAGGATGGAAAGAACAAAAGAGAATACAGTATTTATTTTAGTGTTTATACCGTTAATCGGTGCCATTATCGGAGCAGTAATAAGTGGATGGGCAGTTGCATATCCTTATTTATGTGATGAAAAGGTTCTTCCTGCAGTTGTGGGAGCGGTATTGCCTAGTATTTTATCCGGCGGTGCCCATTTGGACGGATTTTTCCGTACGGTTGACGCTATTTGTTCCCATCAGCCTCGGGAGAGAAAGTTACAGATATTGGAAGATTCCCATGGCGGATATTTTGCAATCATCGTATGTGTTTGCTATTTTATGTTGGGAATCGGTATTTGGAGTGAGATGCCGGTTGACGGACTGTTTATATTGGCTTACGGATTTATCATGTCCAGAGCATTATATGGTTTTTCTATTTTAGCCTGTAAGCATGCCAAGGAGAGCAAATGCTCCGTATATTTGCCGGAAGGAATTCTTAAATACGTGCAGATTTTTATTATGCTCATTTATGTAGGATTTGCAGCTGTATCCATGTTGAATCTTAAAAGAGAAATCGGTATCGCATGTATTCTTGGCGCGGCGGTTTCATTTATTTATTACATAATCGTTTCTTACAAGGAATTTGGCGGTATAACAGAAGACAGTGCAGGATTCTTTGTACAGATTTGTGAAGTGGCTATTCCTCTTGCGGCATTAATCGCATATAAGCGTTGGTGGTAGGAATCCGGCTTTAAGCAAGAAACAAATTTTGAGAGTTACGGAATGCAAAGGATGTCTGTTTTATAGACATCCTTATTTTTTCCATAAGAAAGGAAGGAAATATGGCAGAAATTTTAAAAACCATCTTATTTGGAATCGTTCAGGGAATTACGGAATGGCTTCCGATTAGTAGTACGGGACATATGATTCTGTTAAATGAATTTGTGACACTGGATGTTTCTCCGGAATTTTGGGAAATGTTTAAGGTAGTAATCCAGTTTGGTTCTATACTGGCAGTGGTATTGGTCTTTTGGAAGCGGTTGTTTCCGTTTGATTTGAAATCAAAGAATCCAATCCGTGAAGATGTTATCCGTATGTGGTTGAAAGTGGTGGTGGGATGCATTCCTGCCGGACTTTTGGTTGTGTTTGGTTTGGATGAAGTATGCGATGCCCTGTTTCAGAACTACCTGACGGTGTCAATTATGCTGATACTCGTGGGTGCATTGTTTATTTTGATTGAAAACAACAGTAAGAACAAAGAATTTAAAATAACCGAGATATCGCAGCTTACGTACAAAACCGCATTTATTATTGGTATTTTCCAATTGATTGCGGCGGTGTTTCCGGGAACATCACGTTCCGGTGCCACGATTGTGGGTGCATTGCTGTTAGGTGTATCCAGAGTAACGGCTGCTGAGTTTACTTTTTTCCTTGCAGTACCAACTATGTTAGGCGCCAGTCTTCTTAAGCTGCTTAAATTCGGATTTTCATTTACGGGAATGGAGCTTGCTATTTTACTGGTAGGCATGGTAGTTGCCTTTGTGGTTTCTGTTGTGGTTATCCGCTTCCTTATGGATTATGTAAAACGGCATGATTTCAAGGTGTTTGGCTGGTACCGCATTGTTCTTGGTATCGTTGTAATCGCATATTTTATATTATTTGCATAAAGAATGTCATTTTTTTACAAATTCTTTGGTCAGAGGGTGCATTGACACTGTTTTTTTTCTAATATAAACTCTAAAAGTGTTGACATAGAATGAGATATTGACTTGTGACAGAATACATAGAATGACAAAGGATAGTCGTATAACTCGGGTATAATGAAAGGAAAGAGTGATTATGAGCACAACAAAGAAAGTAGCAACCGTTAAGAAGGCAGTAGCAGTAAAGCCGGTAGAAGTAAAAGAAGAAGTGAAAGCAGCAGTAGTTGCAGAAGTAAAGGCAGAAGAAAAAGCACCTGCAAAGAAGGCACCGGCTAAGAAAGCACCTGCAAAGAAGGAAACTGTAAAAGAAGCAAAGGCACCTGCAAAGAAGCCGGCTGCTAAGAAGACTGCAACAAAGAAAGCAGCAAAGGCAGCAGCAGTGAAAGTAGCAATCCAGTTCGCAGATAAGAACTACACAGCAGAAGATTTAGCTAAGATTGCAAATGATGTATGGGTATATGACTACGGCAAAGACGTAGCGGACTTAAAGGATGTTCAGTTATACGTTAAACCGGAAGAGAGCAAAGTATACTACGTATTCAACAATGAAATCGCAGGCGATTTCAATATTTAGAAAAAAGTTTCTAAATATTGACGCTCCGCGAGAATGCGGACTCTTATTTGAATAGTCCTTTTAAT
The DNA here is from genome assembly GCA_045531685.1 of Lachnospiraceae bacterium. Taxonomy (GTDB): domain Bacteria; phylum Bacillota; class Clostridia; order Lachnospirales; family Lachnospiraceae; genus RGIG8767. Next base: position 29,697 of record JAZSEL010000100.1, read on the forward strand.
AGGAAGGAAACGGATTGCCAATTGGTAATCCGTTTTTTATATATTTTTAATAATTTATTTCAAAAGAATTTGTTGACAATAGATAGTGACAGTGCTATCTTTTGTCTAGAAGATGTTAGCACTCGTTTGGTTCGAGTGCTAATAAAGAAGCGGGAGGTGATTCGGATGAAGTTAGATGAAAGAAAAATGAAGATTCTGCAAGCCATTATTCGTAATTACCTTGAGACGGGGGAACCGGTAGGAAGCCGGACCATTTCCAAATATACCGATTTGAATCTAAGTAGTGCCACCATCCGTAATGAGATGGCAGACTTAGAGGAGATGGGTTATATTTTACAGCCCCATACTTCTGCCGGACGGATTCCTTCCGATAGAGGATACCGCTTATATGTTGATTTGATGATGAAGGAAAAAGAGCAGGAGGTTAACGAGTTAAAGGAACTTCTGCTGGAGAAGGAAGATAAGCTGGACCATTTGTTGAAGCAGACGGCAAAGCTTCTTGCGGTAAATACCAATTATGCGACCATGGTATCGGCACCAAGCATACATCAGAACAAACTCAAATTCCTTCAGCTTTCCCGTGTAGAGAAGAATCAGATTCTTGCAGTAATTGTAATTGAAGGCAATGTGATTAAAAATACCATATTAAATGTGGATGAGGTATTAACCGATGAGACATTGCTCAAGCTGAATATCCTTTTGAATACCCATTTAAACGGATTGTCCATTGATGAAATCAATCTGGCAATGATTTCCGCATTGAAAAAGCAGGCGGGTATTCACAGTGAGATTATCAGTGAAGTGATTGACGCTGTAGCAGAAGCCATTAAGGCGGATGAAGATTTAGAAATTTACACAAGCGGAACCAATAACATTTTTAAATATCCGGAATTGGCAGATAACAGAAGAGCCAGTGAGTTGATTACCACCTTTGAAGAAAAGCAAGTGTTAACCGAATTGGTGCATGAGACATTGGCGGATGAGAACAATACAGGAATTCAGGTATACATCGGTAATGAGTCTCCGGTTCAGGGCATGAAAGATTGCAGTATTGTAACAGCTACCTATGAATTGGGAGGCGGTATGAAGGGTACCATAGGTATTATCGGTCCAAAGCGTATGGACTATGATAAGGTTGTGGATAATCTAAAGACCGTAATGCACCAGTTGGATTCATTATATAAGAAAGAATAATGACAGAAAGGATGAATATAGTGTCAGAACAGGAAAAAGAGATTTTAGAGGAAACTGCTGAAGAAAACGGTACAGAAGAAAGCGTTGCATCTCAGGAGACAACCGAAACAGCAGAAACAACCGAAGCAGAGGCAGCGGAAGCAAAAGAGAAGAAAGGTCTTGGAAAAAAGAAAAAGACGGACAAAAAGGCAGAAGCCTACGAAGCAAAGATTACAGAGCTGGATGACAGAGTAAAGCGTCAGATGGCAGAGTTTGAGAATTTCCGCAAACGTACGGAAAAAGAAAAGGCGACCATGTTCGAGATGGGAGCAAAGAGTGTAGTAGAGAAGATTCTTCCGGTGGTTGACAATTTTGAAAGAGGATTGAATGCAATTCCTGAGGAAGAGAAGAATTCTCCGTTTGCAGAAGGAATGAACATGATTTACAAGCAGCTGATGACAGAGCTTGAGAATCTTGGAGTAAAGCCAATTGAGGCAGTGGGTAAGGAGTTCGACCCAAATCTTCATAATGCGGTGATGCAGGTAGAGAGTGAAGAATATGAAGAAGGCGTAATCGCCCAGGAACTTTTAAAGGGCTATATGTACCGTGATACCGTTGTAAGATACAGCATGGTTGCGGTTGCACAATAGATTAGCAAAGTCAGTAATAACAATAATAGATAGAGAATAAGAGGAGGAAAAGAAATGAGCAAAATTATTGGTATCGACTTAGGAACAACAAACAGCTGTGTAGCAGTTATGGAAGGTGGAAAGCCAACCGTTATCGCAAATACAGAAGGTGCAAGAACAACACCGTCCGTTGTAGCATTTACTAAAACAGGAGAAAGATTAGTTGGTGAACCTGCAAAACGTCAGGCAGTTACTAACGCAGAAAAGACCATTTCTTCCATTAAGAGAGATATGGGTACAGACCACGGCAGAATGATTGATGACAAGAAATATTCTCCACAGCAGATTTCCGCTATGATTTTACAGAAATTAAAAGCAGATGCAGAAAGCTATTTAGGAGAAAAGGTAACAGAAGCGGTTATCACAGTACCTGCTTACTTTAACGACGCACAGCGTCAGGCAACAAAGGATGCCGGTAAGATTGCAGGTCTTGATGTAAAGCGTATCATCAACGAGCCGACAGCCGCAGCCTTAGCGTATGGTCTTGATAATGAAAAAGAACAGAAAATTATGGTATACGACTTAGGTGGTGGTACCTTCGACGTTTCCATCATCGAAATCGGTGACGGTGTTATCGAAGTACTTGCTACAAGCGGTGACAACCGTCTTGGTGGTGATGACTTTGACCAGAAGATTACAGATTATATGCTTCAGGATTTCAAGGCAAAAGAAGGCGTAGATTTATCAAATGATAAGATGGCACTTCAGAGATTGAAAGAAGCAGCAGAAAAGGCTAAGAAAGAATTATCTTCCGCAACAACTACAAACATTAACTTACCATTCATCACAGCAACAGCAGAAGGTCCTAAGCATTTTGATATGAACCTTACAAGAGCTAAATTTGATGAATTAACACATGATTTAGTAGAAAGAACAGCAATCCCTGTTCAGAACGCATTAAAGGATGCGGGTGTAACAGCAGCAGAGCTTGGTAAAGTATTATTGGTTGGTGGTTCTACACGTATTCCTGCAGTTCAGGATAAGGTAAAACAGTTAACAGGACATGAACCAAGTAAGACACTGAACCCTGACGAATGTGTAGCAATCGGTGCTTCCATCCAGGGTGGTAAATTAGCCGGTGATGCCGGTGCAGGCGAAATCTTATTACTTGACGTAACTCCACTTTCATTATCCATCGAAACCATGGGTGGTATTGCGACAAGATTAATCGAAAGAAATACAACAATTCCTACAAAGAAGAGTCAGATTTTCTCTACAGCAGCAGATAATCAGACAGCAGTAGATATTAACGTTGTACAGGGTGAAAGACAGTTTGCAAAGGATAACAAATCCCTTGGACAGTTCCGCTTAGACGGTATCCCACCAGCAATGCGTGGTGTACCACAGATTGAAGTTACATTTGATATCGATGCAAACGGTATTGTTAATGTATCCGCAAAAGACCTTGGAACAGGTAAGGAACAGCACATTACGATTACAGCAGGTTCTTCTATGTCTGATGAAGAAATCGATAAGGCTGTAAAAGAAGCAGCTGAATTCGAAGCACAGGATAAGGCAAGAAAAGAAGCCATTGATACAAGAAACGAAGCAGAATCTTTTGTATTCCAGACAGAAAAGGCATTAAATGATGTAGGGGATAAGATCAGTGCAGATGAAAAAGCTTCTGTAGAAGCAGATGTAGCCGCATTAAAGGATATTCTTGAAAGAACAAAGGATGCCGAATTAACATCTGATCAGGTTGCAGAAATCAAAGCAGCTCAGGAAAAATTAATGACAGGTGCACAGGCGCTCTTTACAAAGATGTACGAACAGATGCAGGGAGCAAACGGAGCAGGTCCTGACATGGGCAACATGGGTGGTGCTGACATGGGCGCTCAGAGCGCACCGGAAGATGATATCATCGACGGAGACTTCAGAGAAGTTTAAAATACAAAATAGTCATAGGGGGCATTAAAATGTCCCCTAGTGCTGTGTTTATTTGGATAGAAAGGTAATAGTTAGTATGGCAGAACAGAAAAGAGACTATTATGAGGTCTTAGGCGTTGAGAAAAGCGCAGATGAGGCTGCTATTAAAAAAGCATACAGAGTATTGGCTAAGAAATATCATCCGGATATGAATCCGGGGGATGCGGAAGCGGAAAAGAAGTTTAAAGAAGCATCCGAGGCATACGCTATTTTGAGCGATCCTGAGAAGAGAAGACAGTATGATCAGTTTGGTCATGCCGCATTTGATCAGGGTGCCGGTGG
>JAZSEL010000056.1:0-10872 GCA_045531685.1 Lachnospiraceae bacterium
AAATCATTACATCATCACCAGCTACAACAAAAGCAGCCACTGGGATATGCGGGTTGTCCTTTAATACACTATACAAATCAGTTAAATGTTCATTCTGCTTTTCAAATGTAAACAGAAATACATTTTTCATCATAGTCCAGAAAGGAGATAAATTATCCCCAACCATCAATGCAGTTTTTAAGATATATTTCTTTCCATCATAATCAAAAAAGCGAATTTCATTTGATGATACCCCACCTTTTTGGAAAGAAGTCACATTCCTTTTTGCATATGACAATATCTCCATTGTATTATTCTTTTGCTTCTTCATTACACCTCAAACTTCAAATTTTCCAATGTCTACAAATTGGGGTTTATCTATTTCTTTTATTCGGGCAGCTTCCATACCCTTGGCCACATCGTTCCGTTGCTATACAATGCAAAGAAAGTACGAAATTGTTTTTTATCAAATTCACCGTTACAAATAATTATTTCCTGAACAACTCCAGCCAATTTTATCATATATCCTGTTTCTTTATATCCATTTCGCAAATAGAAGTCTTTTCTTCTTGTTCTCAAATCTATATCAGGAGCATTTTTATCGCAAGGCTCAATGGAGACAATAATTTTTTTGTCAGGATACTTGTTTTGTATTTCTTGTAATATAGCACTACCATACCCTTTGGAGCGTAACATTTTATCCACGGCAAAAAACATTACAAACACTATATTTCTAATATGTGCCAAATATATAAATCCACATAATGTATCTTTATCATAGAACGCCAAAAAATCCGTATTCCATAATTTAGACATTGCAACCATCATTGGGAAGGGTATCCTCTCAATTTTAGGAAAAGAATCTGTATAAATATTCTTTACATTTACATCTCTGAGTTTTACATTTTTGATTTGCATATATTATTCTCCAATAACTTCAAATTCGTCCATCCTGTATTATCTGCATAAAGGTTTTGTTTTCCCCAAAGCCCAAATCCCATTGCTTCATACATTCTATACTGGGATAGTCTTCCGGTTGTGACATGGTAACAGCTACTGCTGCAAGTATAACTTCGTTTTCTTCCAAAATATACATTGCATTCTGTTGTATATAATCAAGTAGCTTGTCTCATCGAATCCCTCTGTGTTTCAATTCCTAAAATCAGAACTCATACCTTGTCCCATTACTGAACAAAATACCGTCTGTTAATTTGATCTTCAAAATAATGGTATTCGGGTCATCCTCATTTGTATGTCCGTTATCATACCATGACGCAAAAGCAACTCTTAACTTGTCCGCTATCTCTTTATTTTCTTCTGCCTTTACATGCCCTATGTTTTCAGCAATCCCATGCCCCGAAAACCACTCACCGCTGATTGCAACCGTTGGGTTGTTTTTTATTTGCTCCACCTTACCGGACAGAACATAGGTTATTGAATAAAAACTGTCCTTGTAAAAAATGGCATCAATGGTTCTAACCCACGGTGTTCCTTTTTCATCAACCGTTGCCAATGCCATTAATGAGTCTTTGCCAAATCTTTCACTTAAAATCTCGATATGTTTTTCCATAATATGTACCTCCAACTTCAAGCTTGTAATTATCTATCTAATCTAATGATAGCTCTATTGTCTCCCTGGCAAATGAAATATTATAACGCTACTATCCAAAAACATATTGCTGCTAATAAGGAAAGCGGTGTCATAATATACTTTTCTTTCTTGCTCCTTGAAATAAAATTCATAACTGTATTCAAAGAAAGATATACCGCCATAACAATACCTATTATTCTTGTTGTTCCCGGTGAGAACCACAACGATACAAAACCGCCCAACTGGAGTATCACTACCACAAAAAGGATCTGCAGAATTAACTGTGTTGCCAAAGCAATTCTTAACTTTTTAGGGAAAACCTTATATTTCCCACCCATTGTCAACTCTCCTAATGGTAGTCCACATAATATTAAGAAGGACAATATTATTACTACCGAAAATGTCAATGCTCCTATAATTGCTATGTTCATCTTCACAATACTCCTTACATTCTCCATTTGCACAAAGTTTTTCTTCAACACCTTCCACATATTAATCTTATCCCTCTTTCAGATCTGGCAATAGTATCCAATTCGGGTAAAATGTTGCAATTTCCTCACAATTGTAATTCAAAGTGATAAATTACAACGTATTAGTGATGCAAATAGCCTCACCAAAAAAGCCCATGCACCTACATTTTGCAGATACATGAGCTTTATACTCATTTAACAAACCAATACTTATTCAAAAAATTTAAGCTGACAGCCATCAATAGTGGTTACAACGCAGGATTTTGTCCAAGTGCATTATACTCGATTTTTAAATTTTATCTATCGTAAATACAATCTCTGATTTTCCATTAACATCTTCATATTTACTCGTATATGTTTCAAATCCGATTGTTTCCTGTTGTGTGCAGTTGTCCAGACTTAGATTTTCAATATTTTTTAGATGTGAAATCAGTTTTTCCTTTTTATATTCCTGATTACTATGTCCACATAGATATGTCATAAAATCCAAATCCATCGTTGTCTTTATCGTTGTATATAAATCTGACATGGATAAAGAGCCATAGTTGAATAGCCATAATCCTTCATTTAATGCATCTCCGGCAATCAGTATTTTCTCTTCCTTCACAATAAATCCAATAGAACCTTTTGTATGACCAACTAAGGATACCACCTCAATGTTCAAATTTCCTAATGAAATGCATTGTCCAATCTGTATTTCTTTCAGTTCATATCCCTTTGGTTCATTTTCTTCAAAATGCTTTATTACTTCCCACTCCTGCTTTAAAGCATAAATCGTATCAAACCAATGATTTCCTCCAATATGATCCGGATGTCCATGACTATTGATTACAATATATGGCGTAGTAATATTATCTTCTACAAATGTCCGCAAATTTCTTACTCCATAGCCCGTATCAATTAATACTGCCATTTCACTTCCCATAACAAGAGTACAGCACACACTATTAGCTTCTTCTATCTGCCAAATATTTTCACGTATTTTTGTGTATTCATATGTATTATTTCTCATTTACTCTCCTGATATGTCCTATTTACACCAGGTATCCCAATGTATACGCTCTTTAACATCAATACTATCAATATCATCAACACCAAGTTCATTTCATTCACATCAAATATCCCATATACAAAATGACCTGTCACTCTTCCGATGATATAATCAAAAACCATATATATTATTACCAGAATTCGCGTATATAGAATCTTTTTAAAATTCTTATCGTCCTCAATAAAAAACATATAGTACAACAAAAACAATACTGGATTAACTAAATGTAAAAAGAAAAAAGCTCCTTTAAAATTAAAATGTCCCACACATGATACAATGCAAACCAATAAAATTGTCACAAGTCCCATGTGATAAAAAATGCTCGAAAAACTTTTCCCTTTACTAAAATTTATTCCAGTAAATATTAAAAGAATGCCAAGTATTATGCTTACGTAACCTTTAATTTTTTTCATTTATATTTCTCACCTTCAAATTCAAAGTGAACAAAATCGCTGCGCGATGGCCTGCCAAGGCTGTGGCGCAGTTTTATTTTGCAAATGCTCCTCCATGATGGGTTGTTACTGTTGTTATTACTACTTTTATTTCATGGAGGTTATTTATGTGCGAAGATATTTTTGAATTAGTAACTTGAACTTCCCATAAAAGTATTTCTAACTGTTCACAAGGTGCAAAACCTTCACAGCCCCAAACCGCCAATAGGTGGTAGGGCAAAAACTAATTTTTATATCCCGTAATTTTGAAATCCCAGGCAGCTTCACTGCTTCTGTGAGGCCATATTATGCCGTCTTTTTCTGAAAGGTTATATACAACTGACCATTGAAGCTTGTTCGTGCCATCGCTGCTTATGACACCTACCTGATTAAGAATGTCTGCACATTCATCGGTTGAAACAACTCCGTTCTTTTCCATAAGTGCATGTTCCACCTGCTCATATCGTACAAATTCTGTGCCGCCTTCTCCGATGTTAAGACCATTGTATGCAATGAAGTTAGAGGCAATGTGATAATCTTGCTCCGACTCCACAACCTGAATAGCACCATCATAATATTCCACCAGTACGGAACGGCCAGAAGCATCTGCTATTAGAAAATGACATCCGTATTCGGCTGAGAAGTATACGTTGTACTGCCTAAGAAGCTCGATTGCTTCATCTACATTTGCTGCTTTATCCAATACAAGCCGAATAGCTGTTGTAGTGTTTAAAGTTATCTTTTTTGGGTCTGTATTATAATCTGTTTCCGGAACTGCTAAAAGAGCCATACATACCCCTTTCTCATTCATACCATCAAAGGGCAGATATGGTGCGGCAAGAAGCATACAGTTGTTATCTATATCGAGACCGGCGGTTGGCAGATGTTCTTTGTCATAACCCAAAAAAGTTAAGTTTACTGTTGAGACAGAAGCATACCCGTTATCTGGATTGGTATAAACTTGCATAAATGGGGCATAATTGAAATCAAAGTTCCGTGCATATAATACTTCGCTCTCTTTGTTTTTTGTTACAAATGCAGTGCAACCTATCTCTGATGATTCTAGTTTAATTGGCAAACCCTTAAGTAGTCTGTTTGTGACGAAAGTTTCAATTTCGGCATCTCTGGATGCTCCGGTTTTAAGAAATTCATCAAATCCATAATCGCCCTCGTAAGTCATGGTATATACACCCTGCTCTCGTTCTTCCAAAGAACTTAATGTGCGGATTTCATGTCTGTACATCATCAAAAAAAACACTATACAAAAAACCATTAATACAAAAATTATCGCCCCTGTAACTGTAAAAAATCTTTTCATCTGAACACTTGTCTCCCTTTCAAATTTTGAACATTCGTTTCCTTTTCAGTAACTGTTCAGCGGCTGCTAAACCATATGTGCAATTTGCACTGTTAAGTTTGCTTATAGAAATCAGATTGCATAAGTTTTGTGCACTATTTATTTTTCAAACATGGTCTGTTTTCTCATCACCGCGTTCTTTTGCAATATTCATTGCTAATTGATAATCAATTTTTTCTGTTTCCTCAAAATCCACCATCTATCCTGTACCAATAAAGCCGTCATAATAATCTTTCTTCTCATTGACAAGGAAAATGCCAAGTGCACTTCCCCATGATTCTCCCATTAGGTAGATTTCATTTTTTTCAAACGTTTCCAAAAGATACTCTGTCAGTGCAATTCCATCCTCTATGTACGTCTCTACAGTAATATCCCTTCTATTCATACAATTGTAGGATTTCCCACTTCCCGGCTAATCCCAGCTTGCAACAACAAAGGCGCCTCCTTATCATATCCGCAAATTGTAATCCATTCCTTATGACCATTTAACTTAACACATTCAATTGATGCCATACTTCCTTTTACAACCTTACCATTGCTATCCTTAATCGTCGGTGTAAAAACCAACAGCTGAGTAGTAATATCAAAAAGCCCCATAAAAAACAATACACCAAATAGGACAAAGCCACTTTTCCGGAATGCACAAACAATAGATGCACACTCTCTATGCGCAAATACATTAATTGCCCATCTGACACCATTTATCATGGCAATCCATAAACATAATGAAACTTACCACACAACAAATCAAAAATATAACTAACTTAATCATAATCTTCTTCATTTGAACGCTGGTCAACTTGTAGGAACAACTATATCATGATTTTGACCACTGGTCAAGATTTATTTTTTGTGTTATATTTGATAAAGCGAAAACTAAGGAGATCTTCATAATGGATAAAAGAAAGTTAATTTTAGATACTATGCAGCAATTATTTATAGAAGGAAAAGCCGGTACTGCCTCGGTCAATGATATCGCCAAACAGGCTGGCATTGCAAAAGGCGGACTCTATTATTATTTTAAATCAAAAGAAGAAGTTATGGATGCGCTCGTAGAAAGAATTTATGAAGACATTATTGAAAACTGTTCCAACATTCTAAAAAACTGTAACCTGAATGCAATTGAGAAATTTGCATTGTTACTTCATTCCTATACAACCTCCTATGTAGACCCTTCCATCGATATATATCTTCATCTACCTCAGAACGCGGCATTACATCAGAAATCACTGGCACAGATTCTGCTTTCGTTAACTGGTATTATAAATGAAATCCTTGAACAGGGGATACAAGAGGGCTACTTCACCTGTGAGTATCCCACAGAATATTCAAAAATTATACTTTCTGTTTTTACTTTTCTGTTAGATCCCGGTATTTTTACCTGGACCTCACAGGAACGTTATCTACAATTACGCGCACTGGCTGATATTTTGGAAAAAGGACTCGGAACTGCTTCTGGTAGTTTCTCTTTTTTATACAGTGAATAATGTTATTAACAGAATTGAATCCTGAAATTCTTGTACGCTTTCGAACTCTTTGTAAAGCTGAAAGTTTGCGCGTAGCAACGAGTCATGCGCAGATGAACCGAATTGGCTGACGGGAGCTTGCTCACAGGCAGACATATTCGAGTTCAGATGCATACGGCGAACGCCGCGACAACGAGTAAGCGCTAGCTTACGAGTCTGTCGGCATGGCGATACACCTACTAATTGAAAGTTATCAGCCTCCCGGCTGACAAGAATCATACACATTATAAACTACGCCCCACTCATCATATTCAATATAATAATAATGTTTTAGATGATCAGGCATTATCGGTCCATTATCTGTGTATATGTAATATGCCACTGTGCCTTTTTCACCATCTTTGATTTGTCCTAAATCAAATTCACCATACTTTTCTTCTATCATATGAATATTGCTTTGTAAAATAATCCAATCATTGTACTTGTAGTATGTACTATGTGAAGAAGTAAATAAAATTATCACTATTAGTAAAACAAAATGAATGCATACTGCAATAATAACTGTTTTTCTATTTTTCTTTCTTATCAGCTTTGTAATAAAGGAAATTATACAAATGATAATTCCGACAATTAATAGAAGCATTACCAATAATGTTCCCATATCAAAATACCACTGATTCAATTCTTAATTCCTCCGTAGAATGCAAATCTTATGTTGCATTCAATCTCTCTGCAAGACTGAAATTTTGTATTATGTGTAAATTGATTAGAAACCAATCGAAGTTTCCTCTCAGTTACACACACCGGTTTACTCTCTATTTATCGTCAAATATCACTCTTTCCGACTCAGCCATCCTTTAAAAATTCCACCCTGAAATATAGAAATAATTACAAAGAAAATATCTGCTACCAAAATAAACAGAAATGACGGCAATAGTACGCGTGTAAACTTTACCCCAAATGTTTCTCCCATATTAACAGCTCTTCCCATACGAAAGCAATAAAAGAACACGCCAAGACTAAAAAACAAAAAAACTATCAATTGTTCTGCAAAAACCGGTAATGCCACAGTTAATCCTGACATAACCGTATTTAATACAAACAACCCTGGCATGGTGCATATTTGCCATCAGCACGAATGACATTTTCATATTTTTTCTTAAATATTGAATCGTAAGCCTCATCCAAATCGTGAATTATCGTTTTCATATAACCTCCTATGCATTATAATACATGTCATAAACAACATAGCCACCATATCCTTTTAACGAACCTTCTTCTGTTTCCTGACACATCATGCATCTAGGTTCTGTCATAGGATAACCACTTGTTGGATAAATACCATACTCCGATGAGGTTCTAAATCCCACTCGATTATAGAAATTATCGAATAGAAAACCCCTATTTGTCTGTGTGGTAGCTTACCTCTATAAATTGTCCAAATGTTCTGGCTTTATCAAAAACGAGATCTTCTCTTTCACCTTCATAAAATAATGGAATTCCCTCTCCAAGAACCACTGGCGCAATATTTAGTATGTATTCATCTATGAGGTTTTTCCTTCTGACCAAATCAATAATTTGACTTCCTCCAACAATCCAAATCTTCTTTCCTTCTTTTTTTAGTCCTGCAATAAGATTTTCTGGACTTTGGGAAGTAAATTTTACATATTCTGTATCATCAATCGTTTGGGTTGTATAAACATAACATTCTTTTCCAATGTAGGGAAATTGACCATTTTCTTGTTTCATAATCCAATCATAGGTTCGCCTTCCCATAATTATTGTTTCCACTGTATCATAGAATTCACCAAAACCGTTATCCCCACTTCCTTGTGTGTTTAATAACCATTCCAATGAATCATCTTTAGTTGCAATATAACCATCAAGACTAATACCAATATACACAACAACATTTCTATTGCTCATAGATGTACCATCCCTTCCACCATCAAATTCAAATCTTCTGTTTCTTTCAGTCTCGCTCTAAATGAATCAAGTAAGATATTTACCTCATTTTCTTACTAAATCTCCATAACATAACACATATCCAAATTACAAATTCAAAAAAGCTATAATCAGCTTTTCTCCACCACCATGCACACTCCATTCTCCAATCCAAAACATAGGAAAGAGACAAAATACATACCTAATCGTTCCTGTAACTATCAGCGGAACAAAAAACAACATACCAAAAAGACCTGATATTTTTCCTATTGCCATTCCTTCAACTCTATTTGACGAAATTGCAATAGAATTTGTTACTCTTTGACTCTTCTCCAAAGACTCATACTGAAGCTGTACAAAAGAGTCTCCTCGATAAATGATTCTTGTAGTCCCGGTATTTACAAAACCATTGTTTTCGTAAAACCGTCTAGCTTTTATATTACCATCTAATACCCACAATCGAATTCGTTTTTTATCGAGTTCTTTCTCCAAATATGCAACAACTTGTTTCCCATACCCTTTATTACGATACTGCTCTAAAATATAAAAACTTGCTATTTCATAAGTATCCAGCTCATCTGCCACCTTAACAATTCCCACCGCTATATTATCTTCATAAATTATGTAGTAAAAAATATTCTCATAGCCACATGAGTCTATAAACTCATGTTTCCTTTTTTCAGGTGTATCCTCATCCAAAAATTCTTTTGGGAAAATATCTGCATATGCCTGCTTCCATGCCTCGGAATGTACTTGCCCAACAATATCCGCTTGTTCAATTCCTGCTTTTGTTATCTTCATACGCTTCCTCTAAAAAACTTGTTATTTGTTTCTATATTCCATATTCACGAATACCTTTTATAACTTCAACACATTCCCTCAAATCACTGTATTGTGCCTGCATTTTACCTAAATATATTTCAGCGACCGAACTATCGGGTACTGCCTCTTTTAGCAAGACATATGTTATTGCGATATCATATTCTTTTGGATCTCTACATACATTTGCAAAATCTATTATAAATTAGAATTCGTAATATATAAGTGAAGGTTCACAGCAGCCTTCACTCTTTTATTTTATAATGAAGGTGATTGGCTGACGGAATTTGGAATTGGGACACCACGCCCGTAGTCAAATGTGTCAGCTAGCCTTCATTTTCTTGCATTCGATTCAGCAAGTTGGGACATACAAATGCTCCCGTTTAACCAACGAATATGAATGGAACCTGAAGAGCTGGAACCAATCAAAAATTCTACCAAAGGAGGTATTCCCATGATTGCTGTTGGAATCGATGTTTCTAAATCCAAAAGCACTGTTGCCATTCTGAATTCCGATGGCACTACATTAGTCAAACCATATACAATGCTACACACTCAAGCGGATATGTGTGCTTTGGCTGACTATTTACGGACCTTTGATGAACCCATCACAATTCTCATGGAGTACACAGGTCACTACCATTATCCTGTACTGAAAAAACTTCAACAGGAAGGATTTACTGTCTGCATCATTAATCCATATCAAATGAAAAAGTATGCCGACGTTGAAATCCACAAAGCAAAGACTGATAAAAAGGATGCTATCAGAATTGCTACATATGCTCTGGAAAAGTCTTATAAACTTGTCCCTTATAACTCTTTGGAACAGAAATATGAAGACCTTAAATTCTTATCGAGGCAGTACAATCAGCGTATTTCTTCTGTGTCATATACAAAAGTTCAACTGATTAATCTGCTTGACCAGACGATGCCTGGTATTACTCGTATACTGCCTTTAAAAAGCAGGAATCCCGAACAATGTGTTTTACTGCTTTTTATCAAGCGTTTTAAATCCTTTGATGAAATCAATAAAATCGGCAAAACACGCTTTCTTTCAAGCTATGCAACTCTTGTCAAGAAAACTCGTGACCGTCATGCTCCAAGTAAAGGCTTAGCAATATATGAGCTTGCTGCCAACAGCATTACAACCAGAGGCGAGGACCCATATATCCAACTTGCCCAGAATCAATGTGTTGACCTTTTATCCACTTCTCAAAATGCTGCCGATGAGATTATTCTTCAAATGCAAACCATTGCAGAAACTATACCTGAATACAAAGTTCTTCGTTCCATGGCTGGTGTTGGAGATCGACTTGGACCAATCATTCTCGCCGAGATTGGTGATGTTCGCCGCTTTCATAGTGGTAAAGCACTTAATTCTTTTGCCGGAAATGATGCACCACCTTATCAGTCTGGACAATTCGAGAGCAGAAACCGCCACATCTCAAAACGTGGCAGTGCCGCTCTCAGAAAAGCTTGTTTTGAGGTTATGCAGGCCCTTAAACTGACAAAACCTCAAGATGATCCTGTCTACCTTTTTATGCTGAAAAAGGAGCAGGAAGGAAAACCTTATAACGTCGCCAAAATGGCTGGTGTAAATAAGTTTCTCCGGATTTACTATGCTCGTGCGATGGAGCTTTATAAGTAAATCTGAATTCATTATCATATATTTCTAAAAAATCTACAATAAGTAGGTTTATTAAAGTTACCCTTCTTCAAGTCGAAATTTCTCAAAATTCTTCTTGACAAACATTAGCAAGATTT
>JAZSEL010000135.1:0-53534 GCA_045531685.1 Lachnospiraceae bacterium
ATGCGGATGAAGCTAAGAGCGAGGATGAAGATTAATTACACTTCCTTCGGTAAACTGTTATTTAAAATTTAAACTAACGTTTAAATGAGAAAGGGTTGTCTTTATGACTCCAAATCGTAACAATTTAATTGACTTACATGTGCACTCAGATAAATCAGACGGAAGCTATTCTCCGTCTGATTTAGTTTCTTATGCCATAAATCAAGGCGTGACTGCCTTTGCTCTTACCGACCATGATACTGTGGACGGCATTGATGAAGCTATGGAAGCCGCAAAAGGAACTTCCGTAACGGTGATTCCGGGTATTGAATTATCCACCGAATACGAGAGAAAGGATATTCACATTGTGGGACTCTTTATTGATAAAGAAGAGCCTGCCTTCCGTAATAAAATACAGGAATTCGTAGATTCCAGAGACCTTCGTAACCGTAAAATGTGCAAGAAACTGACCGATGCCGGAATGCCGATTACTTATGAAGAATTGATGGACGAATTTCCGGGTTCGGTTATTACCCGTGCCCACTATGCCCAGCTTTTACTCAAAAAAGGCTATACCAAATCCTTAAAAGAAGCTTTCGAGCGATATATCGGTGACCGTTGCCCTTATTTTATCCCGAGAGAAAAAATCTCTCCCGAAGATGGTGTCCGATTGATTCTTAGTGCAAAGGGAATTCCGGTTCTTGCCCATCCTCTTTTATATGGAATGGGGGAAGAACGCTTAAACAGACTCATTGACAGTTTAGTTGCCTGTGGCTTACAGGCAATGGAAGCCGTTTACTGCACTCATACCCCATCAGACGAACGGAAAATGCGTGCTCTGGCAAATAAAAAAGGATTACTCATCAGTGGCGGGTCTGATTTTCACGGAAATGCCAAACCGGGCTTAGAATTGGGAACCGGCTATGGAAAGCTTTATGTTTCTCAGGATATTTTAGATGCCCTGTATCAGCGGAAAACAGAGTTGTTTTCTCAGTAATACGATTAATTGTCTCTATCTATTTTCAAACAAAAGGAATTACGGTATGAAGAAAATTTTATTTACCGATTTGGACGGAACTTTATTGAATAACCGTTCCCGGATTGATGAAGAAATGAAAGAAGCTCTTGCTGCTATGACAGATGCCGGACACTATCTTGTGCTCTCTTCCGGCAGACCTTTAGACAGTATCTTAGAGGTAAAGGACCTTGCAGGCATTGAAGACCACAATGTATATATCATTGCCAGCAACGGAAGTCTGCTTTACAATTGTGACACAAAAGAAATCATTCATGAATTACGTGTAACAAACGAGGATGTTACTGACGTTTGGAATCTTGCAAACGAATACGACATCCATGTGCAGACTTACACCAATGATGAGATTATCTGTGCTAAGGAAGATAAAGAAATCATTTATTACAGAAGGAAAATCCATCTTCCTCTCATTCTGTCCGATAATCCTTTAGAGGTATTACAATTACCTCCTCATAAGCTGCTACTTATTGATCTTGAGGATCATGAACGCTTGGTTGCTATCCAAACCATTTTAGAAAACCGATATTCCGACCGGCTTCAGACCGTGTTTTCTAATCCATTTTACTTAGAGGTATTTTCCAAACAGTCAGGAAAAGGCAACGGCCTTATCTATTTATGCAATCATTTACAAATTCCTGTAGAAAATTCCTTTGCTGCAGGTGATGCCCAGAATGATTTGTCCATGTTAATGGCTGCCGGAACAGCCATCGTTATGTGCAATGCCGATGAGGAGCTGAAAAAGAATGCCCATATCGTTACCAAACGTTCCAATGATAATGCCGGCTTAGCCGATATTATTTATCAATGTATTTTACAGTAATCACTTATCAAGTGAACGAGGGAGACAATCTATGAATATCTCAAAAGAATGGTACAAAAGTGAATTCCTTCAGCATGAATTGATGGAACCTCACAGAGCCATTGAACACGAATTTACCTTTTATGATGCCATCGCGACCGGCGATTTGGACTATGTAAAAGAAAACTGTAACAGCAATGCCTTTACAGACCCGGATGGCATGGGAAAGCTTTCCGAGGATAAATTACAGAATATACGTTATCACTTTGTCGTAACTACTGCCATGATTGCCCGGTATTGTGTCCATAATGGGATGGAACAGGAAAAAGCTTACGGTCTTAGTGATTTCTACATATTAAAAATGGACAAATGCCGCTCCATTCCGGAAATTTCAGAATTGCATGATACCATGTGCCTTGACTACTGCAGCAAAATGCAGATTATCATGAAGCAACAGATTATTTCGAAACCAATCGTATTATGCATGGACTATATTTACAGCCATCTCCATTATCGTATTACCCTGGATGAGCTTGCCGAGCATCTTGCTTTATCACCAAGCTATTTATCCAGATTATTTAAAAAGGAAGTTGGCATTTCCATCAGTTCCTATATTACTAATTTAAAAATTGAAAAAGCCAAAAACCTGCTGCAATATTCCGAATACACAATTTCTGATGTTGCCAACTATCTGGCCTTTTCTTCACAGAGTCATTTTATTCAGGTATTCCAAAAATGTACCGGATTTACCCCACACAAATACAGAAGTCAGTATTTTAGAAGCAATTGGCGTTCTATGACAAAAGATGAATAACACAAAAGGGAGTTTCGTAATATGTTTATACTACGAGCTCCCTTTTGCTAGGATTGTAGGGTATTATGAAAAAGAAGACTACCTCTCATAAATGGGGTTTTACTACTTATGAAAGATAGTATTCTATTCTAGTGAGATTAGTTAACATGTCTTCCGGTATATAATTACCCGGCATCACTTCTCCGTTAACCACCATTTTTTTACATCCGCTTTCTGCGTGATTTGGATTATAAATGGTAATCTGAAGCTGTTTTCCTCTAAATTCCTTAATTATTTCCACATTATCCCATTCTTTCGGAATGGCAGGTGCAATTTCCAGACCATAGAAATCCGGACGCATACCCAGGATACCTTCCACACAACCTACCATAATCGTGGATGCGGTACCTGTCAGCCAATGTACATGGGAACGTCCAAAGTTAGGGCTATCCTTACCTTCTGTAAACTGGCCATAGCAATATGGCTCTAATACTCTTACTTCTGCCCTGTCATTCTGGGCTGCCGGTGCATTTTCCACGAAATACTGATACGCTCTGTCTCCATGACCACGTAATGCTTCCGCTAAAATAATCCAACCCTGTGACTGTGAGAAAATACCTGCATTCTCCTTTGTTCCCGCATTATAAATTACGGAAAAAGCTCCCGGAAATGCTTCTAAATGATATGGCGGGTCCATTAATACCGCACCATACTCTGTATTTAACCGGTTATATACATTATCTAATACCACGTCCGCCTGATTGCCTGTTGCATAACCACTGATAACACTCCAGCTTTGAGGATTTAACCAAAGGTTCGCTTCTTTCGCATCCCTATTTCCAATGGTTTCACCCTTATCGGTATATCCTCTGATAAATCTATCTTCATTCCAACAATATCTTTCAATGGTTTCACCCAATTTTTCTCTGTTTGCATTTAAATAATCCATATAGTCGGTGTCATTCTTATATTCTGCAAACAGACTTAAAATAGACATTGCGTAATAGAACTGGAACGCTACGAAAGTAGACTCTCCTTCTTTTCCCAAACGCAAACAGTCATTCCAATCCGCATGTAAACCGGCAGGCATACCATGAACACCCAAACGTTCCATTGAGAAATTGATGGCTCTCTTCAAATGCTCATATACCGTTCCGCTTCCTTCATTGGCAAATGGAATCACTTCGTCTACAAAGTCAAGATGACCCGTTTCCGAAATATATTTATAAATGGAAGGGAATAACCACAGAGCATCATCCGCTCTGTAAGCCGGATGGCCGGTTTCTTTTCTGTAGGATTCATCATCCGGAGTATCCTCATGTCCCGCATTGTGGGTAAACTTAACCAGTGGTAAACCGCCACCATTGTTTACCTGCGCAGACAACATAAAGCGTATCTTTTCCAACGCCATCTCCGGTGCCAAATGAATAATTCCCTGGATATCCTGTACCGTATCACGATATCCGTAACCGTTACGGAGTCCGCAATAGGTAAATGACGCTGCTCTTGACCAAATAAATGTCATAAAGCAATTGTATGCATTCCATGTGTTAATCATGGTATCAAATTCAGGACTTGGTGTTTTTACACGGAAATTAGCAAATTTACCATGCCAGAACGCAATCAACTCTTCCAACTCTTTCTTACAGGTTGTTTCTGTATTGCTATAGCTGTCTAAAATAGCTGCTGCTTCTTCCTTATATTTCATTCCCAGAACAAAAGCAATGCTCTTTGATTCTCCCGGCTGTAATACTATCTGAGTACTTAATGCACCACAACCATTTTCGTTGTAGTTCAAGCCATTACCCAGATCCCCTGTGCTGACTCCTACTGGATCACCATAGCTATGATATCTGCCGATAAATTTTTCTTTATCACCACAGTAAGAAGCCACTTCTGCTCCTGCAAGTCCAAAGAAACGCTCAATTACGATTTTATTATCGATTGCTTCGCCTTCCTTAAGTCCATCCAGATTTCCGTGAATCATCTGCTTGATTCTGTTTTTCTGAAACTCGGTTCTGGTAATAAACTGGGAATACTGAAGGTTTACCTGATCTTCTTCATAATTATTCTGGTTGGTAAATTCCGCATAACCGGTAAGGGTAAGTTCTCTTACCTCCTCGGAAGTATTCGTCACAGTAAGATTCCAAACTTCATAGGATTTATCCAATGGAACATAATAAAGTGCCTCTGAATGGATTCTACTATAATCAGCAAGCATTTTGGTATACGCCATACCATGACGGCACTCAGATTTGTATGAATCCAAATCCTTTCCTACCGGCTGCCAGGATGCCGACCAATAATCCTTACTTACATTATCCCGAATGTAAATATATCTTCCCGGCTGGTCAAAATTGTTAAATACATATCGTAAAATTCTTCCGTTTGCTCCGGATTTAGCAAAGCTGTACCCACCTGCGTTGTTGGAAATAATGGCACCATACTCCGGGGAACCAAGATAGTTAGCCCAAGGTGCCGGTGTGTCCGGACGGGTAATCACATATTCTCTGTTTGTATCATCAAAATATCCGTACTGCATCTCTTATCTCTCTTTCTCTGAATTAGGGTCTACTTCTTCTATAACAATGTTATCGATAAATATGGTATGTTTCTTGTCAATTTGCTTACCGGATACTGCTCCCAGTGAAATACTTAACACGGCATTCTCATCCGTTTCTTCTTCCATTTTAAATACCTGTGAATATTCCACATCTGCGAGGTTAATGGAACAAATCTGACTTTCTGAATACAATATTGTTTCATCCCCGTCTTTCTTTATTTCCAGGCAGATATCACGGTTAGAAGAAGTCTTGGCTTCAAAAGCAACTCTGTAATATTTTCCTTTTTCCAGATTAATATTTTTCTGAATCAACTGAATGGTATCTGCTTTGTCACCGGTGTTAAAAATATCAAATCCCAGTGCCCCACCTTCTGATAACTCGTCTACCAGATAAGTAGCTTCTGCACCCTCATCAATAAGAATCTCATATCCTACTGTTTCATTGGTGAAGTTACCATTGATTATTTTATCGTGTTCATACAGTCGCACATTGTCAACAAATGTGGTTCCGCCTACGCCCAACAAAATCTCTAAACGGGTTTCTGTCATACCTTCCGGAATATCAACGGTAAACTGATAGGTTCCCCATTGTGTTGTAAACGGTGCTTCAAAGGTCTGACCTCCGATTTTTAAATAAATAATCCGGTCAGAGGTGCCACGTCCGTCTATGAAAAGCTTGTAGCTCTTACCGTCTTCTACTAACGGCAAGTCTTGTACTAACATTACCTGTTCCGGTAAAGCCACATCTTCCGGCACATCAACCATCAACTGTCTAACCAAATCTTTATTGGTTACTTCTACAGTTGCCCCCTGACAACTGTTTTCTACCTGCCAATAGCCAAGACGGTTATCTCCTCTGTCAAAGGTAGAATTATAAATATAATTGCCGTCCGGAAGTGAATTACTTAAGACTCTCATATCCGCAACCTGATCCATTTTTTCCACTCTGACATTCGTAATATGAATAGTTGCTTCTGAACCCTGGGAACCCATATTGAATTCCACACGTCCGTTAGCGTCGTTATCACCCATCATAAAGAATTCATATTCATATACCTGTGGCTCAGTTGTCAATGTTAATTTTACATCATCAAAATAACGGATAAAGTTCAAGTCCGGTGCGGAAACTGTAGTAATCATGGTTCTTTCTTCATCGGCATACGCTTCGAAGGATAATTTATACTTACCGCCGTTTTCCATCGGAATATTTGGCTGAACAAGCTGAACACTATATTCTTCCGTTCCGGCACTTTCTGTTGTAATATGGATGGCGCCGTCCGAAATAGAAGCTGCTCCCTTTCCGCCATTGAACAATAAAAACTTCCAATCTACATCATCTGCTAAGTTTTCGTCTTCCTCAAACTTGCTGTTAACAATGTAATTACCGGTCTCATCTGCTTCTTTCATTACCATTTCTTTAACCGGCTTGCTTACATTTTCATTGTACTCATCTTTCTGGTAAACGCGCACAAAGTCAACCACCATCTGTGCATTTTCCCCAAACTCTGTGGTGGTGTCCGGATAACCTACCCAGCTACCGCCTACGGCAACATTTAAAATCATGTAAAATGGCTGATCAAATGGTGCCGGATATGTAATTTCATCAAACCCGTTACGCTTGGTATACCAATCATGCTCTGTAAAATACAATTCGTTATCTACATAAAAACGCATTTCGCCCGGTTCCCATTCACAGGCAAACACATGATATTCATCAGCAAAATTGCCTTCCTCCAACACATATGTTCCCTGCTGCTGTGCATGAGGTTCCCCAAAATGTAAGGTGCCGTGGAGTGTATCCGTAGTCTGTCCCATTACTTCCATAATGTCGATTTCTCCACATTTTGGCCATTGTCCGTAAAAGCTTTCGTCCGTCGGCATCATCCAGAACGCCGGTAAAAATCCCATTCCGCTAGGTACCTTTAATCTGGCTTCAAAACGTCCGTATAAGAAATCATGTTTATTCTGCGTATTAACACGACCGGATGTATAATAATCCTTGTGGTCGACCTTCATCTTGATTGGCTGAATAATCAGATTGCCGTCTTTTACGTAAATGTTATCTTCGCAGTCTACATATTCCTGCCATTCCGCATTTACCCAGCCCGGATCGTGAAGCTCCACATTCCAGTCATCACGGTTTAATTCCGTTCCGTCAAAATTATCTTCCCATACCAACTGATAGGCAGGGTCTCTTTCTATTTCAACCATCTCTTCTTCCTGCTGCACATTCTCTGTTTTTTCTTCTGCAACCGTCTCTGAAATGGCATTGTTTTCCACATTATCAGTACTTGTTTCTTCTGTTTGATTGCCACATGCAACTGCAAAAACACCTGACAGCAGCATTATGGCCACCGCTATCACTATGGATAGCTTTTTTCTGCTAAAAACACCCTTCATCTTTTTCATAACATCCTTTCCTACTGAATACCAACCCTACTTTTTTGCGGAACCGGCTACCGGTCCCCCCTTTACCGATAGCCATCCGCATTAACCCTTTTTCTTTTATTTTATACTTCTTCTACCGATTCAGACTCTTCCAAAGATTCTTCTACGGATTCTTCTTCTGTTGTTTCTGTGTCTTCCTCTTCTTTTACTACTATAACATCTTCCTGTACGGTTTCGCCACCTTCCTCCGTGGTTTCTTCCTCAGTTGATGTTTCGTCTGTAGATTCTTCTGTTGTTTCTTCTGTTACTTCTGTAATCTCTTCTTCAGAAACTTCCTCTTCTACAATTGTTTCTTCTGTTGTAATTACTTCCTCTTCATCAAGAAGGCTAAGTGTCATAACTTGTTCTTCCTTTGGAGCATCGGAAACTTTAACAAGGCTGATGTTGTCAATTGTAACTGTTGATAATGGTGTAGACTCATCATATTTACCTAACTGAATTGTAAACTGCATATTACTATTTGTTTCATTTGTAAAAGTAAACTCATATTCTACAGTCTTAATTTCATCTTCTAAATTTGCATCATCAACATAGTAGATTTTCTGTTCAGCATTTGAGAACTGTGCTTTGATTTTTCTTGCTTCTGTTGACTTAGCATCGTACTTAAGTCTGTATGTACAGCCCTGTTCTAATGTAACCATGTTTTTATACTCTAACTGTATATTCCATGCTTCGCTTCCCAAATTGCTAATCATAAATTCAGCATTTCCACTAGTCAGATTTACTTCTGCTGCAGCCCCATCATTACCACAAGCATATCCGGGCCACAATTTCCAAACAGCATCACCATCAAAAGAATTAGATAATGTAAAATCACCATGCTCTAATAAATTATTTTCTACTACTTCCGGTGTCGATGGTTCAGCAGGTACCTCTCCACCTTCATTTGGAATAATCAACACTCCACCAGATGTTAACTCATGTCCTTTAGTAACATTACCTAAGTTGATATAGAATGTAGCATTAGCGTCACCATTTGCATTCATTATAAAAATAATGGTATAGGTCTGTTCCTCTCCGGATAAGGTTGCTACTAGATTCTGCTCCTTCATAGCAGTGTATACCGCATAATCATCACTAGACTTCTGCAAACCTACTTCTATCATTTTTTCTGTATCAGCACTTCCTTTGAACGACAATTGGTACTCACAGTTTGCTTCCAAATTGATACCGTACTTCTGCAACTGAATATCCCATGGATTTTTACCAGGATCTGTAATGGTTGCTGTTACCTTTTCACCTTCTGTTGTATATGTAGCAGAACCGCCCCAGTCTCCTGTCAGCATATTATTTCCATCTGTAATTGCATTACCATCTGCATCCTTTGTTTTTATCAAACAAACATCTGATACTGTTACATTTACAGGCTGTGCCTGTTCCGGTTGGTAAATACCTACCTTTACAAGACTTACATCATCAATTGTAATTACAGACGCCGGAATTCCATTTCCAAGGTTACCCATATTAATCTGGAATACGCCGGATTCTACAGCAGTGGCATTCATAACCACCGTCTTACTCACTTCAACTGTTTCATTTGCCGGAAGTGATATAGTCTCCGCTGCAAACAATTCTGCATAAGTTGTACTATCTGCACATACATATTTAATATCTCTTGCCGCAGATGACTGTATTTTGAATTTCAATTCATATGCAACATTTTCTTCTAACGTCATTTTTGATGAAGTCAACTGAACATCCCATGGATTTCCTTCTGATGTTTCTGCAACTGTAAATGCTGCATTTTTATTGCTAAAATCTGCTGTTCCATTGCATGCCCATCCATCCCCGGCTGCAGAGAAATCACCATTTACTATTAATTCTGTTCCTACTGCTATTTCCGGAATCTTTGGAGTTTCCACCTCTTCTAATACTACGTTGTCGATAAAAACAGTATGTTTTTCTGTAATCTGCTTACCTACCGCACCCATTGTAAATGTCAGTAAAGCCGCATCATCACTTTCACTCTTCATAGTAAAGTTATAAGTAAAATGTTCAAATGTATCCGGTTTTACGATCGGGTATTGTCCACCGGAATATTCTGTCCATGCACCACCATTTTGCTGAATTGCAAATTTAATGGTTCTCTCAATGGTACTCCATGCATCAAAGGAAACTCGGTAACTCTTTCCTTTTTCCAATGCAACCGGCTGTTTTAACTGAATATACCAATCTGTGTCTCCTGTATCGTTAATCGTAATAGCCGCTGCCGGTGTATTACTACCATTATCCATTTCATCTATATCAAATGAAACTTTTGAGGAAACTGCTCCGTCTGCAAATTTGTCCCAACCTGAATATCCGCTTGTAAAGTTGCCATTTATCAAATTAGCATCTTCCTGAACACGCACATTATCAATATAGGTTGTTCCTGCCGCACCGATTAAGAACTTAACGTCCGCTCCATTTACACCTTCCGGCATGCTAAGCTTGAACGAAAATTCTTTTTTATCTGTTGCAACATCTACATCAAATGCTATTTCTTCTGCTGTATCAGGAGCAATCACTGCCTTGATTGTCTTAGCTTCCGTACCGTAAGCATCAAAGGTAAATAAATAATCTTTTCCGCCAATGATTGCTGTGTCTTCCTGTTTTAATACCACGTCTGTTAATGCAGACACTGTACTTGGAACCACTGCCTTGAATTCTCTTACGCCATCCGCGTTGGTTGCAAGATAGCTTACACCTGAGATATTGCTATCCACTGTCCAGTATTTCATACGGTCAGCACCGGTATCAAAACCGCTGTTGTATACGAAGTTACCATCCGGTAAAACTGTCTTTACTTCTTCTGCAATTTCAAAAGTACCTGTCTTTTCTACCTCTACATTGTCAATATATACTGTTGCGGTAGAGTTCATTGCTCCGAAAGTCATTTCGAATCTGGAGTTTGCATCTGACGCCTCCTCCATAGCAAATTCATATGTAAATGTCTGTTTTTCAGTTGTAAGATTAACTGTCTGGTCACCCCAGTATCGGATGTAATTTAAATCCGGTGCAGAGATGAGAGCTTTCATTTCTCTTGCTTCATCTGCCCATGCATCAAAGGTTACCTTGTATTTATTACCCTGCTTTAATGCAATCGGTCCCTGAACTATCTGAATACTGTAATCAACAGTTCCGGCATTTTCAGTAGTAATTTGTAATGCATTGTTTCCATCTACAGGAACAACTTCTGCATTACCTTCACCGCCATTTGCAGATAAGAATTCCCAACCTTTTCCGTCTTTCATAGATTCTGCATTGGCAAATTCACCGTTTGTAAGAAGGTTTTCTCCGATTGCGGAATCCGCAACTTCTGCCTTCTCCGGCTTTACTACATTTTCATCATAGCTGTCCTTCTGATATACCTTAACATAGTCAACTACCATCTGGGCATTATCGCCAAACTCTGTGGTTTCGTCCGGATATCCAACCCATGAACCACCAACTGCCACGTTAAGAATCATGTAGAATGGCTGGTCAAATGGTGCTGGATAAGCAACTTCGTCAAAGCCTTCTCTCTTTGTATACCAATCGTTTGCTTCGTGGAATTTGATTCCATCCACATACCATGTGATTTTGCCCGGTTCCCATTCGCAAGTATATACATGGAATGTTTCCGCAAAATCAGCCTTGGAAGCATCTAATACATAAGTTCCCTGTTTCTGACCATGTGGCTCTCCGTAATGGATAGTTCCGTGAAGAGTATCCGTGCTCTGTCCCATTACTTCCATAATGTCGATTTCACCACATTTTGGCCACTGTCCGTAATACTGCTCGTCCGTTGGCATCATCCAGAATGCCGGTAAGAATCCCATTCCGCTTGGAACTTTGATTCTTGCTTCAAACTTACCGTATTTGAAATCATGTTTATTCTGTGTATTTACACGACCGGATGTATATGATTTCTTTCCGTCTTTTCCAATCGTCTCAATTGCCTGAAGAACAAGATTTCCGTCTTTTACATAGATGTTTTCTTCGCTGTCAACATAAGCCTGCAACTCTGCATTAACCCAACCCGGTTCATGCTTTTCTACATTCCAGTCATCACGGTTTAATTCTGTTCCGTTGAAATTATCTTCCCAAACCAGTTTGTAGTCAGACGGTACGGTAGGAGTAACAGCCGGTGTTTCATTATCCTTCTTTGAAGAACTGTTGTCATCCTTGTCCTTATTGCTACTTGAAGAAGAGCTTTCATTCTTCACTTCTGTTTTTGGTGCAACAACTTCAGGTACTGTCACTTCTTCTGCCGGTTCAACCGGTGTCTGAACTTCAGTTGTATCTGTAGGAAGGCTTGTATTATCTGTTGTTAATGTCTCAGCAGTAATCTCTTTTTCCATAACTTCCTCTGATTCCTGTTCTTTCATAGCTACTTTTACTTCGATATCTTTTTCATGGCAAACAATTGCAACTGCTGTTTCCATTTTTTCAAACAACACAGTGGTATTGATTGCTACTTCCTCTTTCTTTTCTTCTAATTCGATAGACACCTTTGCCGAATCATGTAAAAATCCATCGTCATGTGCCTTTACCAATAAGTCTGCAAAACAATCCTGCAGGGATTTATTTTCCCATGTAAAATTGTCTAAGAGTGTTTCTGCGTCTGCATTTGCTTTTTCCATCTTCAAAACAATTCCGTCTGCATCCACATAAATTCTCAATTTCGGATTGATAGTAACTAAAAATACCGCCGCATAGTCCAGTTTTTCACTGTCAACATCTGTCTCTTCAGCTACCTCCTCTTTTTCTTCTGCAACCCCTTGCATATCCTCTGTGGCCTCTTTTTCCTCCTGTGTAGTTTCGGCATCTTTTTCTACGGATACTACCTGTGCAGCTTCCTTCGTTGAAAAAGATTTAACCCCTGCCAAAAGACCTACTGCTGCAATGATTGCCACAACAATCGCAAGCGAAAGTTTTATCATTGCCGGAGTTTGGATAAATTGCTTTATCCGTTCCCTCAATTCATTTTTGCCCATAACCCGTTCTCCTTGTGGTTTATTTTTTGGTAGAATATCAGAAAATCCCACAAGAAAAATATCACTATTTTGTTCTAAATATCATCTTTTTGCCGCGATGTATTATTTTTTATACAAAAAACAGAGAAAAAAATCACATATGGAATAGCAGTCAATGATAGGGGAAAGAAAAAATGCACCTCAGATATGAAGTGCATTTTTCATAAAAAATATCAATTATTCAATAATTAAGTATCTGCCATCACCTACATCAAATACTTCTGATGCTTCCAAAATCTCATCCTCATCTGCGCCTTCCATGTCCACGCATTCTTCATCAAAGTATTCCCAAACTTCTTTTTTGGAATCCACAACAACTGCCATACATTCCTCTAAAAAAGCTTCTGCTTCTTCATAAGAATCAGCTACCGGTTCCGGGAACAACTGTCCCTGATTTTTTAAAAAACATTTTACTACAGCCTCATCATATCCCTGCATATTCATTCCTCCCATACTTATGATAATAGATTTAGGCTATTCATTACTTGATATAATTTGCCGATTGGAAGTCCCACTACATTGTTATAATCACCCTTAATCTGTTTCACATATCTGGCGAAATAACCTTGAATAGCATAGCCGCCCGCCTTATCATATGGCTCACTGGTGGCAATGTATTTACGGATTTCCTCATCACTCATATAGTACAATTCCACTTCTGTCATGGCCACAAAAGAGCTCACATGGGTATTATTATTCTGTTGCCAGATAAGGGATACTCCTGTATAAACCTGATGAACATCTCCCTGAAGCATCTTAATCATCTCAAAAGCTTCTTCTTCATCCTTTGGCTTGCCAAGGACCTTTTCGTCTGCTACCACAATGGTATCTGCCCCAATGACCACAGCGTCCCGATTGCCTCTCTCGTATACATCACGTGCTTTCGTATAAGACAAATCCTTAACAATATCTTCCGGCATGTTTCTTAAAATTTCTTCTTCTTTTTTACTGGTACAGGTGCGAAACTTAATCCCTATCTGATTCAGCAATTCCTTTCTTCTGGGTGATGCTGACGCTAATACGAATTCTTTCATTCTTTCTTTTTCTCCTACCCGTTAAAAATGTTTTCCCTTTTATCCTACCGTCGGTGTCTTTGGAATAAAACGTCTGGAAGACCCTGTTCCGTACCCAAATTTCATACGGTACGCATTTCCCCTTTTGGCTTCCTGTCTGGCTTCTTTACAGAATTCTTCCTGAGAATTCATCTGCTTTCTGCCACGCTTATCCTGTTTACGGTAAGTTCCGTCTTCCTGCATATAATGTGCTTTTTTGGTATCTGCCAACTCCATTTCCAGAATGTGCACTACCTTCTTCTTAAGTTCCTCTTCTTCTATCGGGAACAATATCTCAACCCTTCGTTCCAGATTACGAGGCATCCAATCTGCACTACCGCAAAAAACTTCCGGCTTTCCGTTATTTTCAAAATAGAATATTCTGCTATGCTCCAGAAAATTACCTACTATGGAGCGGATTGTTATATTTTCACTAACCCCCGGAATTCCTACCCTCAAGCAACAAATTCCCCGGACAATCAGTTCAATCTTAACCCCTGCCTGAGAGGCTTCATATAACGCTGTAATAATATCTTTATCACATAAGGAATTAACCTTAGCAATAATGGTAGCCGGATATCCCTTCAAGGCATGATTACGTTCTCTTTCAATCAGGCTTAAGAATCTGTCCTTTAACCAAAGAGGCGCAACCCCCAGACGGTTCCATGATAATGGCTCCGAATAACCAGAAAGCATATTAAATACCGCTGTGGCATCCTCACCAAATTCTTCTTTACAGGTAAATAGTCCAATATCCGTATACAGCTTGGCTGTGGCATCGTTGTAATTACCGGTACCAAGATGTACATATCTGCGGATACCGTCCTCTTCTTTCCGGACTACCAAAGTAATCTTACTATGTGTCTTTAATCCTACCAGACCATAGAGCACATGGCAACCTGCATGTTCCAATTTTCTTGCCCAGACAATATTATTTTCTTCATCAAAACGTGCCTTTAACTCTACCAGTACTGTTACCTGCTTGCCATTCTCGGCAGCCTGTGCCAATGCACTGATAATCGGCGAATTACCACTGACACGGTACAATGTCTGCTTAATCGCTAATACATTTTCATCCTGTGATGCTTCTTTGATAAAATTAACCACCGGTGAAAAAGACTGATACGGATGATGCATCAAAATATCCTGTTGTCTGATACATTCAAAAATACTTTTTCCATCCTCTATTTCCGGTACGGACTGCGGTGTATAGGATTTGTTTTTATGCTCTTCAAACCCTTCCAGTCCATACATTTTCATCAGGAAAGTTAAATCAAGTGGTCCGTCAATCTCATAAATATCCGTATCCGTAACCCCTAATTCCCTACGGATTAACTTTAACAGACGTTTGTCCATCCCCTGTTCGATTTCCAGACGGATGGCCTGTCCCCATTGCCGTTTCTTGATCTGTTTTTCAATCTCTTTTAATAAGTCTTCTGCTTCGTCCTCTTCAATGGTAAGGTCCGCATTACGCATAATACGGTACGGACATGCCGTAACAATATCATAATTCAAAAATAATTTATGAATATTACGCTCTATAATCTCTTCCAGTAAAATAACGGACT
This sequence comes from Lachnospiraceae bacterium, assembly GCA_045531685.1. Classification (GTDB taxonomy): domain Bacteria; phylum Bacillota; class Clostridia; order Lachnospirales; family Lachnospiraceae; genus RGIG8767. Next base: position 15,236 of record JAZSEL010000135.1, read on the forward strand.
GTACATCATCCTTCTTTGGTAACAGCACAAATCTTGGAAGAACACTCGGTACCTGAACAGTTGCAAATTCCAATTCATCTTCCTTCTGCGCTTTCTTCTTACGTAATAACGCTCCGATATTCAAAGTTTTATTACGGATTAACGGGAATGGTCTGGACGAATCCACCGCAAGGGGAGTTAATACCGGATACACATTTTCTTCAAAATACCGGTCAATAAACTGCCCCTGTTCATCGCTTAACCTTTCATGTCCCGATATGACATGAAGTCCGTTTGTCTTAAGCTGTGGTAAAATCGTCTTATTATATGTCTCATACTGTAAGCTTACCAGCTTATGCGCTTCCTCGCCTATTAATGCAAGCTGTTCCTTCGGCGTCAACCCTGCAATATCCGGCTTGGTATATCCGGCATTTACCATATCCTTCAAAGAAGCTACCCGGACCATAAAAAATTCATCCAGATTGGAAGCCGTAATACTTAAAAATTTAAGTCGTTCAAACAAAGGAATCTGCTTATCGCAGGCTTCTGAAAGAACACGCTTATCAAATAAAAGCCAGCTTAATTCTCTGTTATAGAAATTTTCCGGATTACCCAGTTTTTTATCCCCCATTTATATTCTCCTATCTTTCCTTCTGCTGCTTAATAACCGGTTTTAAAAAGAATACCTCTTCAAAGAAATTGGCACGTTCACGAAGCAATCCTTTTTCCAAAGTAATATCCTTGTTGGTATGCACGGTAATAATAAAATCTTTATCTCTTATCGTTGCCTTAATATCCTTAAATTTCTGCTTATGGCTTCTGTCAAGACCATTAGCAACCCGCAATATCGCTGTTAACTTTGCAATTCTGAGATACTGCTCCCCACTGATTGACTTCGTACCGGCAATCGCTTCATAGGATTCAAATTCCATATGATTAAATCTGACTACTTCTGCCACAATCTCTCTTTCCTCATGGGAAAGACCGATAATTTCTGTGGAAATAATAATATTATAGCTACAGTCTGCCAGGTTATATAGACTGATATACTTACCGCAATCATGCAAAATCGCCGCAATACGAAGAAGCAGTCTGTCTCGCCCGCTGAGTCCGCTTTTCTTTTTCAAACAGTCAAATATGTGAAGCGTAATGGTCTCCAATGTCTCTTCCCGCTTTACACTTCCCATATACCGCTTACTGATATTTTTTGCACAGGCAATAATATCCTCTTCAAAATCATGGGAACGCTTTAACAGTCTATGATTTTCACCATATTCATATGCCATACCATCGCACATGGTAATTCCCGGTGCCCAAATCAGCTTTGCCGATGTAAGCTTCACTGCTTTTTCAATAAGAGCCGCGGAAATCTGCATCTTATTTACCCCGGCTTCATCCAAGCCGTAACGTTTCTGTTTCTCTCCCATGGAGTCCGTTCTTAAAGATGAATAGAACCGGTCAAATGTCTTAGTGTCCACGTACCCCGTTTCCCCACCACCGAGTAACCGGTTCTGCATCAATATGGACACATGGTCATCTACGATAATAATATTTTCAATCTGTCTGTCCTTTAAGTATAACTTTTTAAACACTTCAAACTGGGAACCTATCATTTCATCCAGCAAGGTCTCATACTTAGCATTGGCTGAGGTGAGCACATGGAGACGTTCCTGCAAACGCAATACTCCCAATTTCATATTCTGCGTGGCTACCAATGTGTCGTTTTCAAACACGGATATCTGGATACTGCCGCCACCGATATCCATAATTACGGTACCCTTCTGGATAAATTTATTAAAATCCTCTCCCAGGGATGCCACTGACTTATATGTTAAAAAACGCTGTCTGGAATTACTTAAAATATCAATGCGGATTCCCGTTCTTTGCTCAATCAAATCCAGCAATACCGTAGTATTTTTCGTCTCACGGATAGCGCTGGTTCCGTATGCCACATACTGTGTTACTCCATAGGATTTCATAATGTCAGAAAAATCGGACAATACCTTGCATAACTCTGCCACCTTTGCGGAGGACAGTTTTCCTGTTGCAAATGTCTCCGTTCCAAGGTCAATACCATAACGGATGGAATCCACCTCTTTCATATGATTCGATGGTAAAAACTGAAATACCTTCAGATGTAGCATATAGGACCCTACATCAATAGCTGCAAACATTTTTACTCCCATACTACCCCTACCTTTTCACATCTGTATTTTATACTATCCGTTCCGAATCGGAATGTTCCCCTACATCTGACCCAGCAAATAGTCGATAAACTGCTGTGCCGTTCTTCCGGACAATCCGCCATGGGACAATTCCCATTTGTTTGCTTCTAATAACAGTTCCTCTGTCGGCATGGTCACACCATAGCGTTCTGCCAGCGTCTTAACAATATTGTTAAATTCTTTCTTATCCGGTGCACAGAAGAAAATAGATACACCAAATCTGGCAAACAATGACAGTTTTTCCTGAACCGTATCGGAGGCATGTAAATCATCTCTTCTGCCCTCTTTATCCGAAAAGCTCTCACTGATTAAATGCCGTCTGTTGGATGTTGCATAAATCAATACATTATCCGGCTTTTTCTCAAGTCCGCCTTCAATTACAGCCTTTAAATATTTGTATTCGATTTCGAAATCCTCGAAGCTTAAGTCGTCCATGTAAATAATGAATTTGTAATGACGGTTCTTAATCTGCGCAATGACATCATTTAAATCCTTAAACTGATGCTTGTATATCTCAATAATACGAAGTCCTTTGTCATAATATGCATTGGCAATTGCCTTAATGCTGGAAGATTTACCGGTTCCCGCATCTCCGAACAACAGGCAGTTGTTAGCCTTTTTGCCGTTCACAAATGCTTCTGTATTATCCACTAATTTTTTCTTCGGTATCTCATATCCCACAATGTCATCCAATGACACATGGGCAATATTGCGGATAGGTACGATTTTTGCCCCATCCTCTTCATGGACTACACGGAATGCCTTATTAAGACCAAATTTCCCCACACCATAGTCCCTATAAAATTCCGTTAATGAGTCTTTCATTTCCTGCGGGGACTGTGCCTCTTTAAAACGGGCTGCCAAGGTACAGATACGGTCCCTGATTCTGGCATTGTAAACCTTACTTTTTCCGTCCTTAGCTTCATAATGAAGAATAAACCGGAAGCCTTTTGCATCAAGTACTTCCATCATGTCAGTAAAATCGTAATCATAAAATTCTTTAAAAATCACAATATCCTGTAACACCGCTTCATTAATGGTTCCTTCAATATTACCAACGATTTCACAGGCACGGCTATAGCTGTTTTCGTTATTAACCAAAAGATTACTCAGATAGCAATGCCAGAGATTGCCGTAAAAACCTAAGTCTCCCGCCATCTCCAATAAGTCATGCATACACTCATACAACAGGGCACGCACATCATCTGTGTTATAATATTCGTCCTTATAGTTCTCCATCAGCCACGCCATATCATAAAGCAGCTGTCCTTCTTCTCCAAATTCCTTGTAAATCAATAACTCTTTTTCTCGCATATCAGTATTCCTTTTCCTAACCTATAAACTTCTTTTGAAAACATCCGGGAATGCATTTACTCCTTAATAGTTACCCAATATTTTAAGATTATATGTTTCCTCTCTTAAAGCACGGAGCGCATTCTTTACCGCTGAATCGGATAAATTTCCTTCAAAATCAAGGAAAAAGCGATACTCCCAATTACGGTTTTCAATCGGTCGGGACTCAATCTTGCTTACATTCAAATGGTTATAAATAAAATGGGACAATGCATGGTATAAAGAACCACTTTCATGAGCCACTTCAAAACATATACTTACCTTCTTTGAATCCTTTTTAAAAATTTTCTGATTGGTTACAATAATAAATCTTGTAGAATTATTTTTATCATTCTGGATTCCTTTTTCCAAAACAGTAAGACCATATAATTTGCCGGCAAACTCACTGGCAATGGCCGCCTGATGAATATCCCTATCCTCTGCCACTTTCTTGGTTGCAAAGGCATTGTTCTGCATACTAATCTGCTTCCATGACGAATGCTCACTTAAATAACGGCTGCTCTGCATCAGAGACTGGGGATGGGAATATATCAGCTCAATATCTTCCTTTGAGGTACCCGGTACTCCTAAGAGACAATGCTGAATGGGAATTACCTGCTCTCCCACAATATAGTTCTCATACTCTACCAATAAATCATAAATTTCACTTACGATTCCTGCTGTTGAATTTTCAATCGGAAGTACTGCAAAATCTGCTCTTCCTTCTTCAATGGCACCCATGGCGTCACGAAACGTTTCCACATGAAAACTGTCAACTTCATCACCAAAATAGGTGTGCATGGCAGCCTGTGAATAAGCGCCATCCGCTCCCTGAAATACCACACGGATTTTATCCGTTTCCAGCTTGTCCACTGCAAAAAACGGGAGATTGCCATGTCCGCTCTTCTCATTAATAATCTGATACTGCAACTTGCGGCTGATAGCCATCATCTGTTCAAACAATTCACTGATTCCGGTTTTATTGAAATCATTATGTGCAAGGGCTGAAACTGCCTGTATTTTCTGTTTTTCCCTTTCCTTATCAAGGATACGCTTACCGGTCTTAAGCTTATCTTCCCCAACCTGTCTGCATAGCTCCATTCTATCTTCAAACAGCTCTACCATCTTACTGTCTATCTCATCTAATTGCTTTCTTAACTGTGCTAAATCCATCCTGTGCCTCCTGTTGTTTTCCATGGACAAATTGTTCTGTCCCACGCATTACATAATGCGATTCTATATCTGATTATTGTACCATAAAAATATTCTTCTTGATAGCACGAAAATATACATTTATAATGATACGAGAGGAGGTAAAATCACATGCAAAAACTAAAAGTATTCGTAATACTTGCGGGAATTGTGTTTTTTATCACTGCACTTGGTTGCGCATTCTATATGACACAGCGCACCATTCCCAATGACAGTTATGAAACCGGTAACACTGCCGGTAATTTGAATAATAAAGGGCTCTTTTGTGAGCAAAACGGCATAGTCTTTTTTTCCAATGCCTACGACAACAATGTTTTATATTCCATGAATGCCGATGAAACCAATATACAAAAGCTCGGAGAAGTTGGCGTTGCCTCTCTCAATGCAGACCCTGAGCGTATTTTCTACTCCCAGACCGGTTCTGCAGAAGGTTCCGGACTCGGATATGTGAGAAGTACCAACGGTATGTACCGCTGCAACCATTACGGCAAAGATACTTACTGCTACACCAGAGACCCTGTCGGAATTCTTGCCTTAAGCGGTAACAGCCTTTATTTTCAGCACTACGAAGTGGAAACCGGTGCTTATCTTGATGTGACTCCGATTGAGAAGAAGTCAACTAATCCTTTAATGTATTCCCTGGTATCCCCTGCCGGTGTTGTAGGTAATACCATTTATTATGCAGGTAATGACTCTGACCACTACTTGTATGCTCTGGATACCGCTACGAATACTTCTACTCTTGTATGGGAAAAACAAGTATGGAATCCGGTATATCAGGACGGTTACATATACTTTATGGACTTAAGAAGCAACTACGAGCTTCACCGCTATAACTTATCTTCCGGTGAAGAACAGGTTCTCTCCACAGACAGACTTGATTACTTCAATGTCTATGGAAATGTGATTTATTATCAAAAAAGTTCCACCACTTCTCCTGCCTTAAAACGAATTAATATTGACGGCACCGGAGAAGAAATTGTAAAAGAAGGGGTATTTGAAAGTGTAAACATTACCTCCCAATATGCTTACTTTAACGAATTTGACAAACCGGTTCCTGTCTATCACCAGTCCACCTACGGACCAATTGCTCCTAGCGTATGGATGCCGATTACAGGCCAATAAATTGATATCAACCACCCGTTACGCGGGTGGTTCTTTTATGCAAAAATGACGTACAGCATCCGCTATACGCCATTCATTTTTTCATTCATTTTATAGTGTAAGCATACGGCAATTTGCCATATCATACTCTTTTGTGTTCCCGTCATCTTCATACAATGCATATGGTACAGGAGCATCTCCGCAGGCATAAAGTGTCAGTGAATCACTTGTCACTTCGTCCACATACTCTCCGCCTTCTGCAATCGGAAGAATATAACCGTCACGGATGAAAATACACACATCCCCAAGCGGCATTTTAATATAGTGATGACCCTTTTCATAAATCTGCTCTTCTGTTACACTTCCCTCACGGAAACGAAGCATCTTCATTTTTTCCGGGAAATAAACCACACGCCCGATGGCATTCTGCTCATAAACAGGAGCTATCATTACGTTATCACCAATGAGTAACTGATCTTCTACATTTCTTGCAATCTCATCATTGCCGTATACAAATCCCAACGGACGGAACATCATGGTATCATTCAATGCCGCCTTCATGTATTCACTGTACAGATAAGGAATCAATTTATAACGTACGGAAATAATGTCCCTAAACATCTTTGACTGTTCAAACAAATACAATTCCTGTCTTCTGGTTCCGTTAGCGGAATGATTACGCATAAGCGGGGTAAAAATACCAAAGGACATCCATCGGATTAATAAATCTTCCGTCACATCCGCACCAAAACCACCTAAATCAGCACCTGTGTATAAGAAACCACACATGTTGAGGGATGGCATCATCTTCACATTCATTAATAAATGTGACCACCAGGACATATTATCTCCTTGCCAGATACCACTGTAACGGTGCATTCCGATATAAGAAGCCCTGGAATACATAAGGATTCTCTTATCCGGCACAATCCGGTCAAATGCTTCACTGGCTGAACGTGTCATATAATATCCAAACAGATTATGTACATCTTTATGACATACCTTCTGTCCCTTATAATTGTGATAGAAGGAAGCATAGTCCTCTTCATTATTAGACATGCCAACTACCAAGTCTTTACAAGCAAAGAATGTCTGCACATCCAGATTCATCTTGCCGTACTCAGCAAGCTTGGCAAATACTTCATCCATTCTCTTTTCCGAATAGAAAATAGCCGGCTCATTCATATCATTCCAGAATCCGTCAATTCCCTTATCCAGAAGAACCTTATATTTATTGCCAAACCATTCTCTTGCTTCATCATTCAGCATATCCGGAAAACAACATTTCCCCGGCCATACACCCACTACAAAATCATTTCCATCCGCATCCTTACAGAAATAATTGTTTTCTTTTCCTTCTTCGTAGACATCATATCCGTCCTCTTTTTTAACACCGGCATCAATAATCGGTACCAGATGGATATGCTGCTCCTTCATCTCTTCCACTAATTTATCAAAATCAGCAAAGGAATCCGGATTAAAGGTAAAGTCTTTGTAACGTTCCATGTAATCAATATCCAAATATAAGCTATCAATCGGAATATGATTCTCTCGATACTGCTTTACCACTTCTCTTACTTCGTCAGATGAAAAATAACTCCAACGGCTCTGACCATATCCCAATGCCCACTTCGGAGGAATATAGCTCTTACCGATTAACTTACGGAACTCCGTAACCACAGCATCCGGTGTCTCATTTTCAATCACATAAAGTTCAAAATCATCTGTTTCTGTCTGGATATGAAGTGTGTCATACTTTGTATAACCAATATCAAACACTACCTTCCCCGGTGTGTCTACAAAGATACCCACATTCTTTTCACCACTGATTATAATAAAATTGTGTGCTCCGTATAACGAACGCTTGTCTTCTGTATGAATCGGGTCATCATTACAGCTACTGATATACTGCCATCCTCTTTTATTGATACCCCGGATATTCTCACCTAAACCATAGATGATTTCATCGTCCTTCATTGTATAGTAAAAACCGTCTGCTTTTTTCTCTAATAATCCGTTCTGAAAAGCAACTGCTTCCGGCTTTACTAATACTGCATCTGTTTCAATGGGCTTACCAAAAATATTTCTTGTAATCATATTTATTCTCTCTTTTCTCCGTTGATTCAATGGTTACACATTCCCCTACAAGTATACTACTTTATTTTTGTTTTTCTAACAATATAACATTGAAAAAATTGTATTATTTTGCGTAAAAACAAGAATGAGCTTTTGCCTATTTTTCCGGCAAATATTACAAATGTTTGTTTATGATACTTTTTGGTTCATTTACGATACCAAATATGCAAAAAAAACTATATAATGTAATAGTGGGGATTATTACAAAATGTATACTATGTACGGGGAGAGGAACTATATGACTTTTCAAAAGCATCCGGAAAGTTTTAAAAAACTGACCAAAAAGCAATGGGAAGATTGGCATAATACTATCTTTGACTTATTTTGGAAGTTATGGGCTATTATTTTATTTGTGCAGGTATTCCTGTTTATTTTCTATGAGCCGACAGAATTGTATAGCAGAACAGAATACTTTTGTCACTATATTCTATTGCCAAGTGGTGTGGAATTGGTTGCACTTCTTTTGGTATGGATTTTATTTACCAAATTATTTCCTACCAACAAAAGAAGGTTAGTGTCTCTTTACACTATATTATTGATTACCATTTTTGCCGGCATGACTGTTTGTGTCCATACCAGTGTGAAAATGCTGCAGGCACTGCTCTTACTTCCTATGATGCTGACACCTTTGTACAAAGATAAACTGATGACTCTTTTACAGGCATTACTTGTCATTTTTCTGTACATAATCAGTTATTTCTACTTTACACCAAGGTCCGTCATACTTCCGGACAATTCCTTTAGTCCATTTGTAGAATTGTGCGTTTTCATTGGAGCTACTGTTTCTACTTACATCATATTACAGCGAGTAAATGCATCCATTGTCCTCAATGAAGAACGCTCCAAGCACGATTCATTAACTCACTTATACAATCATGAGAATTTCTATCTGGAATTGGATTATTATCGTAACCGGTTTGAAAAAGAAGGAAAGCCATTTTCCATTATCATTGCTGACATTGATAATTTTAAGAAAGTAAACGATACCTTCGGCCATGCTTTCGGTGATGAAGTTATCCGGACGGTGGGTGAATTATTTGCACATCATGGTCCAACGGGTGCTTTCAGTGCAAGATACGGTGGTGAAGAGTTCGCCATGATTCTTCCAAATGTTGACCCGGTATCAACAGCGGAGACTATCCGTAAAGCATTTGAATCCCATCCTTTTGAAACCTCGGGAGAACAATCACATTTTACGTTAAGTATCGGAGCTGCCATCTATGACGAAGTCCACCCAAGCGCAAGTTCATTCTTTGAACGGGCAGACAATGCATTATATTATGCAAAGAAACATGGAAAGAACCGAGTCGTACTAAGCAGTTCATCACTCATGTCAGAGAATAAATAGAGCAAAAGAGAGATACCACTTCGTATGGTATCTCTCTTTTTTATAGTATTGATTAACGGCCTTGAATGAAAGGGCTTTGCATATTACTTCTTATAATACTTAATTATTTCTTTTGCTATTTCCCGATTGTATTTTTCTGCTGTACTATGAATATGTTCATATGCTGCCGGTGAACCAACGTATCCCATTGGAATAATTGCTTTATCTTCCACGCTTCCGCCTAACCACTTCCCGATCTGTTCTCCTTTTAACAAGGTAGCCTTTTCCCTCTTTGCCTGCAAAGTATTTGTCAATTGCGGATATGCTTCCAGCATATTTGCCGTTTCAAAAGCCCCGGCATGTACATCAAATTCATCTTCAAGACTTCCCTCTAGCGTCCCCAAATGCTGCAATAGATAATCCGGTAACACAATTAAACAGTTCTCATCACCATTAAACCCTTCCATTTCTAAATCACATTGAAACGTAAGCCATTTTGCCTGAAGGGAATGCTCCTCATTATATTCCTGTAGTGCTCCTGTGATTGCCTTACGGTGCACCGGATCTCCGTGTGAATTTACTAATACAACATTTAAAAATCCGGCTTTCTCCAAGCACTCAAGATTCTCTTTTATAACATTCTTTAGCGTATCCGGTTTCAATGTAAAGCTTCCCGGAAAATGCTTTGTTAAAACGCTGCATATTCCCTGGTACAATGGAGGAGCTATAATACATGGAACTTCTTGTTCTTCCATCTCCATAGCCATATGCTTGGCCTGCGCTGCCGCCAAATATATATCCGTTCCCAACGGAAGATGTCTTCCATGTTCCTCAATTACTCCAACCGGCAATAATACCAGTGCATTTTGCATTGCTGCATTTTCCACCTCACACCAATTCATCTCAACCATTGTTTTTGCAAAAATGTTATCGTTCACGCTTATTCCTCCCTTTTTCTTATAGGGATCCATATCTCATACCTGAACTCATTTTTCCGACGGTCTCCACCATAACAGAAGCACTCAATTTCCTCCGTTCCTGCATGTTCGTATTCTGTAGACGGCAGCCATTCCTCAAAAATCTGTTGCCACATTGCTGCCATTGAATTTTGAACAGAACCCTTCTGCTCAAAAACTGCCCATGTAGATGCAGGAATTACTTTTACTTCCATGCCCTCCGGCACTTCCCTGTCTGAAACTGCTGCTATCATATAGTCCACATGTACATCATCATAAACACGCATAAAACCGTGGACTCCCGCCGGCTCTCCCGTTACTAAATTGGCAATCTTTTCATACATTCCGTTTCCAAAAAGTTCATTCCAGAATACACCTACATCCTCCGGCTTATTTTCCGGCGCTTGAAAATGACGTATAACTCCTACTATCCGCATAGCCCCTCTCCTCTCTATGCGATAATTGGTTTCTTTTGTTCCATCAACAGTAATTTGAAACCGCAAAGGTGAAAAAGATTTTATATTTACACTACTTTCCCTTGCCATACTTGGGGTTATTCCGTGAAAAGCCGTAAATGCTCTGGAAAAAGCATCTGCAGAATCATATCCATATCGAAGAGCCACATCAATAATCCGTTCCTTCTTTTCCTTTAAGTCCACACCAGCTAATGTCATCCTTCTTTTTCTTACATACTCTGCAACCGTAATTCCTGCAACACAGGAAAAAACGCGCTGAAAATAGGAATAGGAATATCCGGTGCTCTCAACTGTTTGGGTCAGATCAAAATCATCCGCTAAATGCTCCTCAATATAGTCAATTGCCTGATTCATCACTTGAAAAAAGTTCATTTCACATCCCTGCCTTCATTATATCTGAATGAATACATACCATCCGACTTTTACAGTTCAATAAAGTCGTTTTCTTCTATCCTATCTTCCGGTCATAAGTAAAATTAATCTATATCGTTCCTTTTGCTTCCTTAAGCTGACGTTCTAGATTTTGAATAATACTTTTCATTTCCTTTAACTCGTCTTTTAGCCCCTTGTTTTCGTCTTCCAACTCTTCTACAGTCTTTTCATATTTGTCACTTGGTAATTCTAATGATTGATCACATAGCCGCATAGTAAAGTCCTCCAACTCTTTATACTTCGAATAAATTCTCATGTACAATAACGTTGTCAACGCCTTTAAGTCAAATGCATCCGTAGCTGAAATATTTCCCACTTCAACATTTTTATCTATCGTTTTGATTATATCATTCACGACAAGGTTTTGCAACTCCTCCATATTTTCTTTACTACGGACTTTTTCAATCTTTTTACGCAACTTTAAAAGAAGAAACGGAAGTAAAATAATTAACTTCTTTTCATTCAATTCCTGAATAGAAATATTCTGTAGTTTTACCAACGGAACTTTATATAAAAACTCCCCTTGATTTTCAAACTGTAACACTAAGGAATATTCATCAGGTATGGTATCCTTCTTTCCCTCGTCCAGATATATGATACACGGTCTTGGAAATACCATTCTTTCGCCCCCGCTGACAATGGTACGGTTCTTGTATGCATGTCCAAATCCATACTCAAATACGCGGAATACTATTTCTTCGTCCTCTGTCATCTGGGCTTCGATGTGATAACTGTCCCTGCCATTAATTGTCAGGATACTGTCGGATAGTGTTTTCTTTAAGTCTTTATCTTCATGTTCTGTCCAGTTATATGTAATCTTACTGTTTGTTGGGTAATTTGTGCCGAATAGGCCATTGATGAGATTGATAACTGCTTTATCGGATAGTGTAAGAATGCGTTTAAACGCTTTGTCAAAGATTTGATAAATTTCCTCCATAAAAACACCCTTTCATTTACTATATTCAATTGTAAATAGAATACCCCTATACTACTGCCATATACATCACCTTACCTTTTCAAATCTGTTGGGAAAAGTTAGTCGAATGACCATGAATAATTGGATAAAAATATTTGTGATGATATATTAACACATGTATCAAGATATATCAAGAATCAAATAGAGAGATACAGAACTTACACTGTACCTCTCGTACTATTATCACTGGTGGCCGGACTTGAACCGAGTCCGGCCACCTGCAATACAAATTATTTTAACCTCTCCACCATCCCCTTGGTCGTCGTTCCACTCACGGGATGTCTTAAATAAGGAGCAATCTCGCACAATGGTTCCAACACGAATGTACGGTTTTCCATATCCGCATGAGGGATAATCAAATCCTCTTCTGCCATTACCAAATCATCATAGTAAATAATATCCAAATCTAAGGTTCTTGGTCCCCAATGAATCTCACGCTTACGCTCTGCCAACTGCTCGATTCTGTGAAGCTCATCCAATAGATCATATGGTGCATACAAAGTTTCCACACAACACATGCTGTTGATGAATCTGTCCTGTTCTACACCACCATAAGGTTCAGTCTCTATGTAAGAAGCCACTTTCCCAAGACGAATCTTAGGATTAGCTCTGAACTCATCCAATGCCATATCCAAATACTTTTCTTTTTCCCCCATATTAGAGCCAAGAGCAATATACGCTGTATGCCAAAAACGTTCAATTTTTACCGATACGGAACCAAAAGGTAATGGAATCGGTGCTTCCGGTTTACGAATTTCAAAGGATATACCTTTGATAAGCGGAAACTTTAGTAAAAGAGCTTCTACTACATGCTCTGCTGCCGCCTCTAACAATTTATAGGTATTGGTTGTTAAGAATTCCGTGATAAACTGACATACCTCGCCATAATTGGTCGAGTCCGTTAATTCATCCGTCTTTCCTGCTTTTTTTGTATCCGTGTAAAGAGTCGCATTCACATAGAAATTCTGACCATTTTCGGTTTCAAAATCAAATACACCATGATGTGCGAATATCTGCAATTCCTCAATCCGTATTTCATCGTATTTTATCATTGTAAATCTCCTATCAGCTCACATACCGGACATTATTTCCCCGCATGTAAAATTGCCTCCGTCATCTTAATTGCCTGTGCATTTTCTTTGATATCATGCACACGTACAAAAGCGCAGCCTTTCATCACTCCCATTACGGTAGTTGCCACTGTACCAACCATTCTTTCACTTGCCGGTATTTCAAGAGTCAAACCAATTACCGACTTTCTGGATGTTCCAAGTAAAATCGGACAGCCAAAGGAATGCAAGGTTTCTAACTGTTGTAATAATACTAAATTCTGCTCGTATGTTTTTGCAAATCCAATACCCGGATCAAGGATAATCTTATCCCTCTCAATTCCTGCTTTTCGGGCAAGTTCTAAGGATACCTCTAAGTCTGCAAGTACATCCGGAATATAGTCCTGATATACTGCTTCTTTTCGGTTATGCATCAGGCAGCAAGGTACATTTGCTTTGGCAATCACTGCTGCCATCCTATCGTCACCTTTTAATCCCCATATATCATTAATTAAGTCAGCACCCGCGTTGATTCCCGCATCTGCTACTGCTGCCTTATAAGTATCTAACGAAACCGGCACATCAAATCTTGCTTTAATCTGTTCGATAACAGGCACTACCCTCTCAATTTCTTCTTCTGCAGATATCTGTACATATCCCGGTCTAGTCGATTCGCCACCTATATCAACAATATCTGCTCCATCGCGTAACATTTCTTCCACATGATATAATGCCGCATCAATTTGGTTATAGTTACCACCGTCCGAAAATGAATCCGGTGTCACATTCAATATTCCCATTATATATGTGTGATTTTCTATTGGGAATTCACGCTTGCCTATTTTCATTACCATTCAAACCTCTGCCCTTTCAATTCCTCCGGCCAGTTACATTCCTCATACATCTTACATACACGGCAGTTCCTGCTCATCTTATCGGCACGATACAAAAGTTGTGCCAATGCTCCCTCGCGCGTCTTCTTAGAAGAACCTCGATGGGAAGCAATAGCTCCAATAATACATGCTATCTCCTCTTCCTGATATCCACACCCGGGTAAAATCTGACCGGCAATCTCTGCTCCTGCCTCGTCATGTGGAATACCTTCTACATATTGCTTAAAACGACCGCAATCATGCAAAAAAGCTGCTGCATACACAATGTCTTTCGGTATTCCATGCCCTTCTTCCAAATTAAGCAGCATGGCGATGCGTCCCACGGCACATAAATGCTCTATATCATGATGGCAGAAGCTGCGGTTAGCTTCTGCCATTTCATTCTGTTTTATACAATCTTTCCACAACGGATGTTCTAAAATCCGGTTCACTCTATCCATATAAAACCTCTATTACTCATGTCATAACTCAAACGACATTTACAATCCTTCTACTGTTGCATCATCTGGTAAAAATCACGTACCAATGCATCATTACTTTCAAACTCACCACGTTTTACACAGGTAACCGTCTTGCTGCCCGGTTTCTTGATGCCACGCATAGTCATACACATATGCTCGGCTTCAATCATAACCATGGCACCCTTAGCACCCAGTTCTTCCATAATGGCATCCGCAATCTGGTTGGTCATACGTTCCTGAAGCTGTGGACGTTTGGCATATACTTCTACGGTTCTGGCAAGCTTGCTGAGTCCTACTACTTCGCCATTTGGTATGTATGCAACATGTGCCTTTCCGTAAAACGGAAGCAAATGATGTTCGCACATGGAATAAAACACAATATCCTTTTCCAATACCATGTCGTTGTTTTCCACCTGAAACCGCTTCGCAAGATAATCCTTGGAAGACTCATTCATTCCCGAAAAAATTTCTTCGTACATTCTGGCAATACGGGCCGGAGTCTCAACAAGACCTTCCCTGTTTACATCTTCACCAACTGCTTCTAAAAGCATCTTTACGGCTTCTTCGATTTTTGCTTTATTTACCATGGGTATCGCTCCTCACTGCCCGGTCATTCTCAACAATGTTCATTAAATCCCCTAAAAATGATAAGGAACCAAATCCCACAATAACCGAATCTTTATCTGAAAACAGATAACTCATCTCAACCGCCTCTTCTAAACTGTCCGCGCTGGTCACATAAGGATTAACCTCTCTGACTGCCTCTGCCAATTCAACCGCAGATAGTGCCCGTGGATTCCCCGGAGTAGCAACCGTAATAATCTGGGAAGCAAGTGGTGCGGTAAGCTGAATTACCTTATCATATTCTTTGTCCCTGAACATTCCCATTATATATATAATCCTTCGGTTTGTAAAATAAAACTGAATACTCTCTGCCAGTTTTTTGGCACCTGCCACATTATGGGCCCCGTCTACCACAAAATATGGTTTCTGTGCAATTACACTGAATCTACCCTTCCACTGTGTCTGCAACAGACCCTTTTTAATCTTTTGTTCTGTTATTTGGTCATATCCGCTCTTTTGCAATGTATGCAGTGCCTCTATGGCAACCACGGCATTTTCCATCTGATATTTGCCCAAAAGAGAAATCTCATATACTTCGCCCTTATAGGTAAATGCCTGCTTTTCCAATCCGGTAAAGCTTCCCTTACTACTGCCGCCTACACAAACCAAACCATCCTTGCCTATTTTTAAAGCCTCTGCTTCCGATGCGTCTGCCCACACAAGCTCTGCCTGCTTATCCTTACAGGTCTCTGTCAGAACAAGCTCAGCCTCTTCTCTTTGCATAGTTGACACAACCTTAGTGTCCTCTTTGATAATCCCGCATTTGTTCTTAGCAATCTCAGCCAAAGTCTCACCCAAAAACTGCATATGGTCCATACTGATGGATGTAATCACACACAAAAGCGGCTTCCTGATAATATTTGTAGCATCCAGAGTTCCGCCCATTCCTGTCTCCAATACAACAACATCGCACCCTTTTTTCATAAAATAATCAAATGCCAATACCGTCTCGATTTCAAACCAGGTCGGATGGGGTCTTCCCTCTGCTACCAGACTTTCACATGCCGCTTTTAGCAACTCCATTTCTCCGCCTAAATCCTTTTTGGTAATCATCTTCCCATTTATCTGAAAACGCTCACGGTAATCCAAAATCGTTGGGGAAATATAGCGTCCAACCTTTAAACCGCACCCGGAAAGAGTCGTTCCGATAAACGCTGACACACTCCCTTTTCCATTGGTACCCGCAACGTGCACAAATTGCAATGCATCCTGCGGATTCCCCAATCGGTCTGCCAATGCACTAACCGAATCAAGTCCCGGACTGATTCCATATTTATTACATTCTTCTATAAATTCTATTGCTTCTTCATATTTCATCTTTTCTTATCCAACTTCCATTCATTCTGGCTTCCGTTCCCTGTTTCCCTTTCCGGCTACTGTAAAAACGGTTTGGCAATACAAAAGAACACTCTTTCATGTATAAAAAAAGCAAATCTATAAATACTCATAATATGAATACAGAGATTTCAAAACCATTTAAACATGTAAGTAAAAACTTTATCCGTTGCGGTGTCTTGGGCTGGTGTCTGGAGATTCTTTTCACCTCATTGACAAGCAGTCATGCAACAAACCGCTCTCTTATGGGGAAAACCAGCATCTTCATGTTTCCCATTTATGGAGCCGCCTGCCTGTTCGGCCCGCTATACCCTTATATCAAAAAGCTGGCATGGCCGTTTCGTGGTCTCCTCTATATGAACCTCATCTATTTGGGCGAATATCTCTCAGGAATCCTTTTGATGAAGTTTGACTGCTGTCCATGGGACTACTCTGCCGCCAGATATAACTATAAGAGTGTCATCCGTCTGGACTTTGCGCCCTTCTGGTTCTGTACCGGCTTGCTGTATGAACGCTTCTTACGTAGCAACAAGTAAACCACTCCTGTTGCAAAACCCTTTCCTCCTATACCAAAGGAAAGAGCGATACGACCTCCCCGTATCGCTCCCAATTGTCACTGTTAAATACCTCATCACAGGCATAACTAGTCCGCTAAATCAATCTCATCCATCTCACCGGTTCCGATGTCCAGCGTATTCAGCGTTCTTCTCTTCATTCTTGCCTTTTCAGACTGTTCTAAAATGAAATCCTTGATTGCTTTTGCATTCTTAACATGCTCAATCATCAATACCTGGTCGGTGGTATCTCCTGTATAACACTTAATGGTACCAAGCTTAAAGATTCTCTCAATCAAGGTAATGGTCAATTCCACATCCTGCACTTTGTACATATAACAATCATTCTGTGCAGTCTTAAGTAAACCGGTATCAATGGTAATCAAATCTTCCTTAACCGTGTACTTGGTAAATGTAAACGGAAGTCCGAAAAACAACCATCTTTTGCGTTCTATAAATTCCATATCCGTATCCTCGCTTTCTGCATCCTTACGATGCTTTCCCCTTACTGTAAAACTATAATCCATTCTTATTCCTATCGTGTTATAAACTATTTATATTATACCGTTTTATCTGAATAAAGCAATGCGAAAATCTCTCATTAACCTACAAAATTTGATTGAAAGGAAGCAGTCCGTATGGTATGATACAAGACAGTAAGGATTAATAAAAGGAGGCGTTTTTATGACAGCAAAAGAATGTATTTTAGGACGCAGAAGTATTCGCAAATTTAAGCCGGATGCTATTGATAACAGCATTCTTGAAGAAATCGTTTCAGAAAGTTCCTACGCACCAAGCTGGAAGCATTCCCAGATTACCCGTTATATTGCCGTTACCGGTGAATTAAAGGATAAGATTGCTGCTGAAGCTTGTACCGAGTGGCAGCCTAATGCTGCTATTATCAATTCCGCTCCTGTTCTTATGGTTATTACTATTCTTAAGAACCGTTCCGGATTTGAGCGCGATGGTTC
Source organism: Lachnospiraceae bacterium (assembly GCA_045531685.1). Classification (GTDB taxonomy): domain Bacteria; phylum Bacillota; class Clostridia; order Lachnospirales; family Lachnospiraceae; genus RGIG8767. The sequence continues at coordinate 33,278 of JAZSEL010000135.1, forward strand.
CTATTCAACGCCTCGTAAGGAAGGCTGGCAGATGTATGATGCCGGCGTAGCGTCTCAGACTTTCTGTTTATCTGCATATGATAAAGGTATCGGTTCCGTTATCCTTGGCATTTTTGATTTTGCAAAAGTTGCAGAGATTTTGGAAGTTCCGGAAGACAGAGATGTTATCGCATTAATTCCTATCGGCTATCCGGATGAAGCACCTGTTGCTCCAAGACGTAAGCCTGTAGAAGATTTATTATCTTATAAGTAAAAAATAAGAGTCGAAGGGAAGTTATCTTCTCTTCGATTTTGTATGTGAAAAACAATTTTTAGAAAAGGAGAAATTCATGCGCCATTTATTAAACCCACTTGATTTTACCGTTGAAGAATTAGACAAGCTTTTTGACCTGGCAAATGACATGGAAAATAATCCTGCCAAATATGCAGAAATTTGCAAAGGTAAAAAATTAGCCACCTGTTTTTATGAACCAAGCACACGTACCAGACTCAGTTTTGAAGCAGCCATGCTTAACTTAGGAGGTTCTGTTCTCGGATTTTCCGATGCCGGCTCCTCTTCTGCTTCCAAAGGTGAAAGCGTATCCGATACCATCCGTGTCATTTCCGCATACGCTGATATTTGTGCTATGCGTCATCCAAAAGAAGGCGCTCCAATGGTAGCTGCCTCCAAATCCGGCATCCCGGTTATCAATGCCGGTGACGGTGGACATCAGCATCCGACACAGACATTAACAGACCTTCTTACCATCCGCTCCTTAAAAGGAAGACTTGGTAACTTCACCATCGGTCTTTGCGGCGACCTCAAATTCGGCCGTACCGTACATTCTCTTATCGATGCTTTAACACGTTATGAAAATGTAAACTTCATTTTCATCTCTCCGGAAGAATTACGTGTTCCGGATTACATCACAGAAATGCTCAACGAAAAGAACATTCCTTATCAGGAAGTTATCCGTCTGGACGATGTTCTTCCACAGCTTGACATGCTCTACATGACACGTGTACAAAGAGAACGTTTCTTTAACGAAGAAGATTATATCCGTTTAAAGGATTTCTATATTTTAACAAAGGAAAAAATGGCACTCGCACCAAAAGATATGTTAGTGTTACATCCACTCCCACGGGTAAATGAGATTTCTGTTGAAGTGGATGAGGATGAACGTGCTGTTTATTTCAAACAGGCAAAATACGGCGTATATGTCCGCATGGCATTAATTGCAACACTACTCGGACTCGCTTAAGCCATGATTTCATACCAATTTAATTATAGAAAGGCATAGGTATTATTATGTTAAATGTAGGAAAAATCGAAGAAGGATTTGTATTGGACCATATCAAAGCCGGTGAAAGTCTGGCTATTTACCACCATTTACAGCTTGATAAATTAGACTGTACCGTTGCTATTATTAAAAATGCAAAAAGTAATAAAATGGGAAAAAAAGATATTCTCAAAGTGGAATGCGATATTAACCAGTTAAATTTAGATGTCCTTGCCGTAATTGACCACAACATCACGGTTAATGTTATCAAGGATGGGGAAATCGTTGCCAAAAAGGATTTATTCTTACCAAAAGAAATCCGCAATGTATTCCGTTGCAAGAATCCACGTTGTATTACTTCCATCGAGCAAGAGCTTCCACATGTGTTCTTCCTTGCCGATGAGCAAAAAGAAGTATACCGTTGTTTATATTGTGAAGAAAAATTCAACAAGAAAAATTTATAATCATCCGTAACCGGACAAAAAAATATGCATTGGGTGCAAGAACCCAATGCATATTTTTTATTTAGCGGGGAGCCACATCAAAGAAACACCCGGTGTTTTCAAGGCAAACTCTGAATAATTACAATAGATTTATAATCATTCCCGATACAACGCCTATCACATAAAGCAGTCCGATAATCCAAAGCGTATCTTTCTTATCTTCATTTACACGAAGCAGAATTAACACTCCCACTCCGGCTCCAACCAAAAGTCCTGCCATCATGGTTCCAAACGGAATCAATCCGTCTAAAAACAGCTGCGTAATCACAACAGAAGCAGCACAGTTAGGAATCAAACCAATCACACCTGCCAGCAACTCTCCGATAACCGGCTTGTTTAAAATAAAATTGGACAAAGCATCCGTTCCCACTACTTCAATCACAAATCCCAATGCAACTGTCACAATATAGATAAATACCCATATCTGTAAGGTATGACGGATGGCCGGACGGATAATCCCGTGTCCGCATTCACAATGCTCGTGTTCGCAAAAATGGTGGATGTCCGGCTGTCTTTTTGCATGATGAAGCAATCTCTGCCATACAAAATCTATAAGACATCCTGCCACCATACCGATGGCCGCTTTTAATAAAACAACTTTTACTATGAACGCCGGTGCCACCGATGCGGATATCATCATGGGAAGCATTTCATCCGAAGTCGACAGATAAACTGCCACCAAAGTCCCCATGGTAATCACCCGTCCTGCGTACAAATTGGAAGCAGACGCGGAGAACCCACATTGCGGAAGCATACCCAATAATGCTCCCCAAACCGGTCCTGACTTTTTGGACTGCTGTAATACTGCCACTGTCTTGGCATTCATCTTTTCTTCCAAATATTCCATTACCAAATAAGTGATAAATAAAAACGGAAGAATCTTTATACTGTCTTCAAATGCATGATGTAACACATGCTCTAAAATATGTAACATGCTATTTCCTCTTGTCTGTCAAACAAATGACTCAATCTCTATTGCTTTACCATACAAAACCGTTTTTTAATATAGCACAAAAAGAATAGCATTACAATTCCCCATGTCAATTATGAGTCGACAAATTATAAAAATAAATTGTTGACAAATAAAAAATGCTGTACTATATTGGGATTCAAGTAAAAACGAAATGTCTTTGGGGTAGGGTGTAAGTCCCGACCGATGGTAAAGTCCATGACCCTTTTATTATATAAAAGGCTGAACCGGTGTGATTCCGGTACCGACGGTAAAGTCCGGATGGGAAAAGACGATTTCAGAACAGTGTACACTGTTCTATTGCCGTATGGCAATTTACCAAATAGAGACAGGATACTCTTCTGTCATATTTGTATATTCCCCAAGTCATCCAGTTTTGACTTAGGGATTTTTTTATGTCCTGTAAAATTATTTTTATAGTTCTCATAAAAATCCCTAAAAACAAAAATTTGGAGGTCTTATTATGAAAAACTCAAACTTACGCCGCATGACTGTGGCAGGCCTGTTTGGCGCAATCGCATTTGTACTGATGTATTTTAGCTTCGGAATCCCGGTTCTCTCACCATTTGCAGAATTTGACTTATCTGCTCTTCCGGAATTAATCGGTGGGTATGTATTAGGTCCGCTTGGTGCAATATACATCACCATCATTAAGCTTCTGCTGAAGCTTCTTTTCCAGGGAACCAGTTCTATGTTTACCGGTGAAGTACAGAATTTAATCCTCAGTATTTCTTATGTACTTCCGGCCATCCTCTACTATCGTAAAAACCGTACGAAAAAGGGAGCTATTATAGGACTTGCCTTAGGAAGTGTTATCAGTGTCGTAATGGCAGTACTTACTAATCTGTATTTAATTTTCCCGGCATACATAAAGCTTTATGGAATGAACTGGGACGGAATCATTGAAATATGCACCGCTGCTAATCCAATGATTACCAACATCCCTACTTTTGTTGCCTTTTCCGTTATTCCGTTTAATGTAATATCGAGAGTTGTTTCTTCCGTTATTGCTATGCTTGTATATAAAAAAATCAGTGTACCGCTTAAGAAAATGTTACAGGACTAATTTGGTATGCTGTATGTTAAGCAAATACCTTTCATGGTAATAGCAACTAAAATCACTTGGATTGGAGAATAAATATGAAATTTAGCGTAGATAAAAACTTAACCTTTGAGCAGGCTGTTACATTAATGTTTGAAAAATTGGGCGACTGGAAAATCATGGCACTTGCCAGCTCCGTAAATGATTACGTTATGGTCCGTAATGTCAGCTGTCTGTTTTACGATAATAAGGTATGGTTTAAAACGGATAAAAACTTCCGTAAAACACAGCAGTTATATCAAAACCCTCAGGTAGCTCTCTGCTGGAGTGGTGTTCAGATTGAAGGAATTGCAGAAAATAGAGGTCTTGTGGTAGATGAACCGGACCGCCGTTTCGAAAAGCTTTATAAAGAGCATTTATGGGGAAGCTATAACAAATATTCCCACGAAGATACGGAGATTATTATTGAAGTCACTCCAAAATTTGTAGAAGTTTGGGATACCAGCGAAGACAATTATGCATTCCAGATTTTTATTGATTTTGATAAGCAGTCTGTAGAAGTGAAACAATACGATAATCAGTAAAATCATCCAAAAAACACCATAAAAAGATAGATACTATTATTATTGCACGCCAGCCGATACTATGCTAAAATACCAAGCGTCGAAAGACACTTGTATAAGCTCATGATATGGTTGAGCGTTTCTATCAACTACCGTAAATGGTTGGCTACAAAGCTTTGTAGCCAACCATATTTTTTGGAATTGTGCATTTTAGGAGGTAATATGAATTACGATGTAATTATTATTGGTGGTGGTCCCGGCGGTATTTTTTCTGCCTATGAACTCATTCAGAAAAAGCCGGAATTAAAGGTTGCTGTATTTGATTATATGAATACATCGGGAAAAAGCAGGCATTGGATCTGATGCGTTATGTAGATGAGATTAATATGCGCTATGGCGGCGAAGGTACAAAACTGTATTCTACTGCCGGTACCAAATTCAAAAAAGAATGCATTCAGCATGATTTGCATTTATTGGATGCTTCTGTTCGTCATCTGGGTACTGATATTAATTATATTGTTCTTGAAAATTTATATAATGATTTAAAGGATAAAGTAGAATTCTTCTTTGATTGTCCGGTTGAAACCGTTGCTGTTATTGATTGCGGTTATGAAATCAAATGCAAGAATGCTTCATATACTTGTAAAAACTGCATTATTTCTGTTGGCCGAATCGGTAGTAAATGGATGGAAAAGGTATGTAACGAACTGGATATTCCAACCAAATCCAACCGTGTGGATATCGGTGTGCGTGTAGAACTTCCGGCTGAAGTTTTCTCACATATTACAGATGAATTGTACGAAAGTAAGATTGTTTACCGTACTCCAAAATACGGTGACCGTGTGCGTACCTTCTGTATGAATCCAAAGGGCGCCGTTGTTAATGAAAATACAAACGGAATTATTACTGTAAACGGACACAGCTATGAAGACCCTGCCAAGCAGACAGAAAATACTAACCTTGCGTTACTGGTTGCAAAGCATTTTTCAGAGCCATTCAAGGATTCCAACGGTTACGGTGAATCCATTGCCCGTTTAAGCAATATGCTTGGCGGCGGTGTTATTGTTCAGCGTTTTGGTGATTTAATCCGCGGACAGCGTTCTACCCAGAGCCGTATTGATGAAGCCTTCATTACACCTACCTTAAAGGCGACACCGGGAGACTTAAGTCTTGTCCTTCCAAAGCGTATTCTGGACGGAATCATTGAAATAATTTACGCTCTTGATAAAGTGGCTCCGGGTACTGCTAATGACGACACATTACTATACGGTGTCGAAATTAAATTCTATAACATGGAAGTCGAAGTTAACGAAAAATTAGAATCCCGCTATGAGGGATTGTATATCATCGGTGACGGAAGTGGTATCACCCACTCCTTATCTCACGCCTCTGCAAGTGGCGTTCACGTAGCCCGCAACATTATTTCATAATAAAGGGGGAGGTCCGCAAATAGGCGCTTCAAAATAGGAATCGCCTATTTGTAAATGCATCTGATTTAGGATAAACCGCTGCCGTTCCAAGTTCCTCCTCAATGCGCAATAACCGGTTGTATTTTTCCACACGCTCCGAACGGCTTGGGGCACCTGTTTTAATCTGACCGGTATTCAGTGCTACTGCAAGGTCTGCAATGGTTGTATCTGCTGTCTCACCGGAGCGGTGGGATGAAATTGCCGTGTACCCTGCATGATGAGCCATCTTAATTGCTTCCAAGGTTTCTGAAACCGTGCCAATCTGATTCAGCTTAATCAAAATACTATTTGCACACCCACTTCTGATTCCCTTATCCAAACGTTCCGTATTGGTAACAAATAAGTCATCACCTACAAGCTGTACTTTATCTCCAAGCTCTGTCGTAAGCTTTTTCCAACCTTCCCAATCCTCTTCATCAAGAGCATCTTCAATAGAAACAATCGGATATTTATCCGCTAACTCTTTCCAATGTGCAATCAGTTCATCCGAAGTATACTTCATTCCTGACTTAGGTAGTTGATATTCTCCCTTTACAGAACCCTTCCATTCACTGGCTGCCGCATCCATGGCAATCATAAAATCTTTTCCCGGTTCATATCCCGCTTTTTTAATTGCTTCCACTATATACTGAAGCACCTCTTCCTCACCTTTTAAATCCGGGGCAAATCCCCCTTCATCTCCTACGGAAGTAGCAAGTCCCTTTTCCTTTAATAGTGCCGCCAATGCATGAAAGACCTCTGCACACCATCTAAGCGCCTCTTTAAAAGAATTTGCCCCAACAGGCATAATCATAAATTCCTGTACATCCACCGTATTGGCTGCATGGGCACCACCATTTAAAATATTCATCATAGGAACAGGAAGTCTATTCCCATTACTACCACCCAGAAAACGATAAAGAGGAATCCCTAAGGATTTTGCCGCTGCTCTTGCACAGGCAATGGAAACCGCCAAAATGGCATTGGCACCCAACTTGGATTTGTCCTTGGTCCCATCCAGACGAATCATTGCATGATCTACTGCGTAGATATCCGAAGCATCCATGCCCACAATCGTATCCGCAATCATCGTATTAATATTTTCCACTGCCCTTAATACACCTTTTCCCAGGTATCTGGATTTATCTCCATCCCGTAACTCCAATGCTTCGAATTCCCCTGTTGATGCACCACTTGGCGCACAGCCTCTTGCAACGGTTCCATCCACCAGTGTAACTTCTGCTTCTACCGTTGGGTTTCCTCTGGAATCCAGTATTTCTCTTCCGGTTACTTTTTCAATTTCCAAATAATTCATTGCTGCCTCGCTTTTCATAGTCTGATTTGCTATTAGTATATACAAAAACAGTGGGAAACTATTCCATTCCCCACTGTTTTTCATCATTACTCTTCTGTTTTTTCTTCTACAGACTTTTCTTCATCCTTTTTACCGGACTCGCTTGTCTTTCCATCTGCTTTTTTCTTCTGTGCATAGATTGCTGCGCTTGCACCACCAAGAAGTAACACGGCTATTGCTGCCGCCGCTGTATCCGATACTGCACCTTCATCGGAAGCCACATCATTAGACACTGCTTCTATTACCGGTTCTGTAGGACACACTGCAATTTCTCCCGTAAGTTCTGCTGTGCCGTATACACCCGGAATACTCCAGCCCTGTCCGCTTTCATCATACCAGCTCAATGTGCCGATACGCATACCGGAATCATTGGCATCATTAATCTGAAGTTCCAATCCAATTTGTGTGCCTTCCGCCGGTACAGTCTCCGTCCACTTAAACGCTGCTTCTACCTCATACCCGGTATCTGTAATCGTAACAACAGATGACATATTTTCTTCCAGGCAATTTTCCCCATTGAATGAAAGTGCATTTTCGTAGTTAATACGATACTGTTTATGTTCCGGTCCATATGCATCGCTCTTAGAGTTAAGTTCATCGATAAATACTTCTACTGAATCCTGCTGATGAACTTCTTCATTCTCCTTATTAAGAACCCCATCTTCTACGGTAAAGTATGTATAAAGATACTCCTCATCCCACAAAAGGTCAACATTTGCCGTTACCTCTGAGCCCAAATTAATGGTGAGAGGTGCGTTTACTGCACTCTTCCAAGCATCCTCTTTTTCTCCGTCTACTGTAATTGTTCCCTTTGGAATGGAAATCATAGATGGTTTTTCAATAATCTCCTCTTCCGGTAATGGTTCCAACTTGCTCGGGTCAACAAATGCCCAGAATGCCGGTTTTGCCCTATAATTACCATCAAACAAAAGTGGACACTGAATATGCGTGCCATCGGCGCCACCACCTACACCGGCATTGCCCTGTAACCAGGAATTCGGGTCAATCACACCCCAGATAGTAATACCATCGAAATCAACACCTTCTGCCTGAAGTTTCTTCATGCTGTCGTAGATTTCTTTATAGCGGTATGCCTGCTTGGTATATTCCGTACCCATGGTTGCTTCCGTACCATCATATTTCGCACTTGCTTTAATATCCAACTCTGTTAACTGCACCTTACCAACAATATCCGCATAGGCGCGGGCTGCGTCTTCAAACTGTTCTATAGTAGGAGTCCTTAAATCATAATGTCCCTGCATACCCATACCATCAATTCGGGTACCTTCCGCACTCTTTACCGCACTTAATAATTCGCAGATAGGACCAACCTTTGATGGTGTGGAATCATTGTAATCGTTATAATATAATTCCACATCTGCCGGTGCATATTTGTTTGCATAACGGAATGCATTAATAATAAATTCATTACTCTGATATACCTTCCACCAGCTTGATTTGCTACCATGTGTATCATCTGCTAAACTGTCACTTCCATTTTCCACATCACTACGATACGTCCCTGTGTTGTCGCTAACTGCTTCATTTACAACATCCCAGCCATAAAATAAATCCTTATACTTACTGTCTTTCCCTGTAAAATGAGTAAGAACTGTCTTAATATACCATTCCAGACGCTTATTCATTTCTTCAGAAGAAACATAATCCTTTGTCTTATCATAATCTTCATGGAAGAACCATTCCGGTGTCTGTGAGTGCCAAACCAGCACATGCCCTCTAACCTTAATCTGATCCTCCGGATTGTTTTCATTCCACTCTACAATATAATCTAAAATCTGTTCTGCACGGGAATAATCCAGTGTAGGAACCGTAATTTCTTCACCATTTAAGGTATCGGTTGTTGTTCCCGGGCATACTCCATTGCTATACCCAAACAATGCATCCGGCTTTAATTCATTACCGAGTGTTACCGCATTAAAATGCTTTGTTACAAGCTCCATTAATGTCTTATCATTTAATTCAGAACCCACAATAGATACACCTGCAATCTCATTTTCATCAAAATCAGCTGTAAAGGTATCCTTCAAATTCGGAATCTGTTTCTGAACTGCTCCCATTGCAAGATTCATATCCCGTAATGATACACCGGTTACATAATAGTCACCAAGCACACAAATACCGGCACCGTAATCCGTGCCCTGTTCAAGAAGACGAATTACTACTTTGTCAATATCTCCTGAGGAAGCAATCTTAAACTTACCCGTAAATTCTGTCCACTTACCCGGTGTTAACTGCTGTGAACAGGAACCGGAAAGTTCTGCAGAATAAGAGCCTAAATACGTATAATTGCCCCCACTTACAATGTATGGTGCAAAATCTACCTGTCTCTGGTTTGCCGGTGCGCCTTCATAATCCTCAGAAAGCATTGCATAGAATCTGTATTCATATGTATGACCCGGCTGTACCACATCTGTAATATCCTGTGCAAAACAATCGGACGGCAATGTTCTGTCTGTAATTGCCGCATAAGTTGTTACATCGTTAAAAATCGGTGTGTCGCTGACTGTCGTACTAAATTTTGCAGTTCCCTGCTCTACAGCCCATGCTGAAAAATCATCCGTATCAAAATTGCCGTTGATAATTACATTTTCACCATACTCACTATTTTCTTCTACCGTAAAGGCCACCTGCTCATTGCTCACATCCTCTGTCAAAGAAAATGTCACATCGGAAATCTTTACAGATGTGCTCCCACTGTTCAGTGACATAACAGAAAAATACACCACTTCTTTTCCTGCATCCGGAACAATCACAGGATTACCGTAAGACACCGGTGTTCCCTTTTTATTCGTAGAATCAAAATCTTCCTGTGTGTGAAGCTTAAATGCCAAATCCGCAGCATTACCTTCTGTTACATTAAAGGTAACTTTACTGATGGTGGATGGATTAATCTCACTTGGAATATTATAAAACTGAGATTGATACTGTCCATCAAAGGTAATATCCAAAACTCCGTCACCGGACACCTTGGATACCACGCCCCACTCCGTTGCTACCGCAACATCATTGAAGGTATACACCTTCTCTACTCCTGCCGCATGTACTTCCATGGTTGGAATAGTAACACTACCCAAGAGTACAAGTACTGCTGACAAAAATGCCATAACTCTTTTCATCCCTTTTTCTCTCCCTTATTTCAATTTTCCTTTTGCTACGCTATTGTAGCATCGTGTTAAAGTCCCTACAATCCGAGAAAGTCTATCTGAAAACCCGTGTTTTTCTAGGAAAAAAAGAAAGCCCTTCGTAATCAATACGTCAAGCTTTCTTTTCATACTAGTCTATTAATTCCTTAAGTCCCTCTGTCGTATATCTCGAAACTTCATACAGTTTTCCATAATTGGACAGCACAAAAGAATCTGTCTTACTCTTATAGCATTCAAATCCCTGAAGAAAAGCAATCACTTCTTTATCTTCATCTAACAAATATGCATTGGAAGCTGTTAGCAACAATGTCTGTCCTACTTCCGGCAGCTCTAATACCTCTTCAATGTCTCCCGGCACATTTTCATACTTACGTAAAAACTCTCCGGTATTAATATCATAGGCTTCCACAGTTTCATCCAAGTAGGTTAAGTAAACTGCCTGTTCCTGCATGGCAAGAGAAATATGGCTGACTGCCTTAACATTTACATCCAGATTTCTTACATCTCCATCCTCAAATGTTCCCAATACGATTCCGTTATTTTCTTCACTCGCATAGGCATACCACTCGCCGCCTTCTTCAATATCCGCAGTCAGCATTCCGTCCTGCAACAGATAATTGTCTTCCATGGTATAAATCCTTTTACCTGTCTTTGTATTACAGAAATGGAATTCTAACAATTCATCCCCTACATACGCCTGACCGTCACGTAAAAAATATTCATTGCTGGTGGTTGTTTCTCTCATAAATGTCTGCTCACCGCTCAACAAGTCATACCCCTCAACAAAATCCATATGTAAAACCAGAATCTCATTCTCTTCTGTCACTGCATAATCCCGCACATATCCGTCTAATTGGATTTTTTGTATCACTTCTTTTTTCTCTAAATCCACAACATAAATGGACTGATAATCCAATTCACTGATGTGGGCAACAAGATACTTTTCATCCTGTGAAAGTTTTATGCTAAGAGGAGTTTCTTCCATGTCTAACATGAACTCTACGCCCTCACCCATAATATTTTCGTAGACAGCCACGGAATTATCCGTATGGGCAACAGACGCATAATAGCCGTTTCCGTACTTGAACTCTTTAATATTATCCGAGTTGGTTACAAATTTATCTATAACAAGCATATCGCTGTTCGTGTCTGTCATGTAATAATGATATTCGCCCTCTCTTGACATATAGGTCAAGGTATCGGAATTCTCATAGGCAGCATAATTCACAATTTCATGTCCACAATCTGTCTCACAAAGAAAGCTTCCGGTTTCTTTGTCCAGCACACACAGCTTACTGTAGTTTTCAAATACCAGCTTATCATCCGCTTCTGCGCCAAATGCCATAATGTGGTCCGGCATACTGCTGCACTCGTATGTCCACACCAAAGTCCCATCTGTTTTTACGCAATACACTACACCTTCAATCGGGTCAAGACCGGAATAGCCGGTTATATATGCAAACTCATCCTCCACCCAAGCAAAAGTAATTCCTTCGCTATCCGATAAAAAGGTGTTAACCGTTCCCTCTTCTATATTGATAAAATACACGCCAGCTCTATCATCCTGTGTATACTTAGCAACCATATTAGGACTGCCTTCCCTGGAAAAGAAAACCTCATAGGAAAACATAATATTCCCATCTTCTTCCATGGAAAATACCGGTTGTAATGTTTTCGCATCATACACACTCAAACCATCATACCGCATAGTACACAGATAATTTCCGTTCCTGTCTGCCTGCAAAAGGGCAACACTGTCTCCTTCTACGCTCCTCTCTTCTTTTGTCTCCAGATTATAAACGGCAAACCCTGTTTCAAGAGGATACGCAATCTCTGCATTATTAACAAAACACACCGATGTTTCCGGCACAAAGGTTTCATTTAAAAAGACTTCATATAATGTGCTTCCCGTTAACGGATCATACACCGTAAGATTACCGAAAATATCCACTACCAGCATCTTAGTCATATCTGGTGAAACATGAATAAAATCAATCTGACTCTCCTGGGTCAGTAATCTTGTAGCTGCAATCTGACTTCCGTTTCGATATGTATTCAATGCGGATGCCAATGCATATTCTGCCTCCGCTGTATATGGCATATCTGCAATTTCATCATATTTTTCTTCGTTCTTTCCTGTTACCGCAGTTAACTTTGCATTATCCCCTGTCAGCGCGTAATAGGAAAGTCCTACAGCCTCATCCAAATCACCTATGGTAATCAAATCAAAAGCATCCTCAGCTAACTGTTTTGCATTGTTTCTTAATGACTCCTGATATTGTTCATTAATTCTGTCAGACTGTTCCTGTATCTGCTCGGATTGCGTCTGAATCTGTATCGACTGCTCATTAATCCGGTACGCCATTACGGAACTGATAATACCAAAGGCACCAAATACTGCTGAAACCGCACCCGCAATTGCAATGATTCTCTTAATCGCACGTTCTCTGTGGCGCTGTTTTAAATCATCATAACTGCAATCAAACATAGGTGCTGCCAGACGCAGTACCTCTTCCTTAATCTTTTTGCGGATTTCTGCCTTGTTTTTTCCTCTTACATCCGCAGCTAACGGCTCAACAGGCTCTTTTACTATCTGCTCTTTGCCATTTTCATCAATAACCGTTTTTTCAACATATAATAATTCTTCCGGAAACGATTCATCCGGCTCTCCCTCAATCAATACCGCAAAAACCTTCTCCCTTCCGTGCATACGGATAAAGGTTTCAATCTCCTTGCGGCACCACAGAGATTCTTTCAATCTCGGAGAACAAATAACCAGAAGGAACTCCGAATTACGCAGAGCATTGGTAATCGGGTCTGCCAGATTGTTGGTAATCGGCAGTTCATCCCTGTCACGGAACACCCGCTCTATCTTCTTTTTATCAATTCCTTTTGCCTGCAACTGTCTTCGTATTGCTTTTGGCAGCTTAAAGGCTTCCAATTCCTTATGCAAATTAACTGCTACAAACTGGTCCAATTCCGTATGTCTGTAGCTGATAAACGCATCATATTTTATCTCTTGTAAATTCATATACTCCCCCTCTTGGATGGCACTTCCCCAAACATCTGCTTATAAGCCCTTACAAATGTGGAATGCTCTTTAAATCCGCTATCCAGATACACCTTGGTTACCGTTTCCCCTTGCTTTAACAATTCCCTGGCATACAAAAGTCGCTTCTGGTTAATATAATTCCCGATAGTATAGCCGGTCTCTGCTTTAAACTGGCGCATCATATGATATTTGGATATATAAAATTCTTCTGACAGACTATCAATATTTATTTCTTCTGTCAAATGATTATTAATATATTGGATAATCTCCACTATTTTTTTATTGCAACGGTTCGTATTTACAAAATGAATACTTTCCTCTGACATTTCCCTATTCAGACTAATAAGAAACTGCAACAGGATGGTCCGTTGAAATAAATTAGCAAAATCCTGTTTTTCATTTTGACGGCTCATCTTACGCATCTGCTTGGCTAACGCAGACAGGGAACTCTCCCCTTTTTCTTTTATACGGATAACATTGGAATACTGCTCTTTTACCCGAAGAAAACATTCCCGTAAACTAATCCCGTTTTCTTCTATTTTAGAAAGATATTGGGGAGATACGTAGATAACCAGACGTTCATAAATAGAATTCTCACCACTTTCTACCTTATGGGAATCTCCCTGTGGAACCAGAATAATATCTCCCGGAATTAATGAGTATGCTTTTCCCTCAATGGTATACGTAATATTTCCCTTGAAAAAAACAAGAATTTTATCAAAATCATGATAATGGTATTCAATTTCCCTCGGTGCCAGATCTTCCAAATAAAATATCCGGAAATCATCATTCAAATAGCCGCGCTTTTCATATTGTTTGTTTGACGACAGTTCGTTTTTCATATATGTTGCCCTTCTCTAATCTATCCCAAAGTTCGATTTTGCACTTTGTTCTGCCCTAATTAACAGTCCTCTTTTTGTGCACATTAGTTTTCCTATTTACTGTACAGCAATAATAGCACTATTTGCAAGTTTTTTAGCACTATTTCCGTGTTTTTTGCTGTGAAAATAAAATATAATAGCACTATGAGAGATTGAGTGCGGATTACTCATTTCCCCATTCAATCTACTAACTTTCTTACATATGGGAGGAACTTATGGAACAGGTATTCAGTGCAATTAACGGTTTTTTTGATTTTGTAACTCCGGTTTCGGATTTCTTTTGGGATTTCCCAACCAACTTTTCTTGGTATGCCAATATTCCGATTCTTGGTAATTTCTCATTAGCCATTATTTTACTCGTTGGTTCCGGTATCTATTTTTCCTTTAAAACCGGTTTTATACAGGTAACTCATTTTAAACAGGGCGTTCAAATCCTTGCGCAGAAAAAATCAGAAGAAACCGGTATTTCCTCTCTGGCTTCCTTCTTTTTAAGCTCTGCCATGCGTGTAGGTCCGGGAAATATCTTAGGTGTAACCGGTGCTATCGCTGTCGGTGGTCCGGGTGCTTTATTCTGGATGTGGATATCTGCATTCTTTGGTATGGCTACTGCTTATTCCGAAGCTGTACTTGCACAGATTTATAAAGAGAAAAAAAATGATGAATTTGTTGGTGGTCTTCCGTTCTACGCACAGCGCTTACTCGGTAACCGTGCCGCGGCCGGTATTGCCCTTTCCCTTATGTACATTATCTACGCCATGTGCTGTCTTCCGGCTCAGGGATTTAACGTAGTATCCTCCATCGGACAGATGGCGGATATCGTAACCGGAACTACCATGGCTACTGACTCTGTTTTCTACTATATTATTGCAGCTATATTAGTAATATTAACAGCCTACATTGCCTTCGGCGGTATTAAAAAAGTAACAAAGGTAACGGATAAAGTGGTTCCTGTTATGGCTGTTGTATATATTATTTTAGTATTTTTATTAATCCTCTTGAACTTAGGTACTATTCCATATTTCTTTGGTGCCGTATTCGGTGGTGCTTTTACCCCGGAAGCCATCTTTGGCGGTGCATTCGGAACCGTACTTGCCCAGGGCGTAAAACGTGGTCTTATGTCTAACGAAGCCGGTCAGGGTACTATCACCATGCCGGCGGCTGCAGCAAGTACCAACCACCCATGTGAACAGGGTCTGGTTCAGTCCATCGGTGTATTCTTAGATACTATTGTTATCTGTACCTTGACAGGATTTGTTGTGGTAATGGCTCATTTATGGACCGGTGCCGACTCCGAAGCTTTTATGGCCATGGACCGTTTACCTAAGTTCCTTGCTTCTGCTGAAAACTTAACACCAATTGCCGGCTTACAGCCGATAGTTGCTTTCATTATTACCTTCTGTTTCTGCTTATTCGCATTTACCTGCTTAGTAGGTATGATAAGCTTCTCAGAAATCGCTGCTAACAGAATCAGTACCAAGAAAACCTTTATCAATGCCATCCGTATTCTGGGTATTGCAATTGCCGGATTCGGTATCCTCTGTTCCATTGCAGGATTAGAACTTGGTAACCTTTGGGCAATCTCCGATTTAGGTAATATCCTCATCGTATTTGCTAACATTCCGCTACTCTATCTCGGTGCCAATTATGTCTTCAAAGCAACCGCTCATTTTAAGAAAAAAGACGGTACGATATTTACTTCCGAAGTGATTGGAAGCGATAAGTTGTATTGGGATGAAAGAAAATAATATAGTCTACCCTAAAATGGGGGACGTAGCCAACACCTCTGTTGACTACGTCCCCTTTTTAGTTCTAATGGTATATAATACTACTCATTAAATTTGGTAGTAACGTGGACATCACAATACCGTATAACAAGTCCAACCAAAAAACGGAACCTACCGCTCCAAGATAAATCAATCCGATAAATGGCGCTGTAATAATCTTAGCACCAAGCCCAACATTTTTATTTTTCAAAACCGTCTGTACCAATGACTTGGCATCTCCGGTACTTGGAAACGCATGCATCAATATAGAAATCCCCAACCATAAAAGTACTATAGTAAATGTATCCTTTAACAGATTACTTTGGTACATAATTATACCTTCTCCCAACACATAGAATGCAGGAACGAACGAAATCACCATTCCAACAATCGTATTGAAAAAAAATGGTCCTAATGCCATACACAAATTTTTCCAGGGATTGACAACATTTTCATGAATAACATACCCACATGGTTTTTTAAACTGAAAATATTTTACATCATAAACTATAACTCCACATATTCTACAACATATCTGATGTGCTAATTCATGTATAATTACACCTGGGAAGGTAATTATCGAAATAATAAATCCTGGTATCATCTTTTGTCCTCCTATTATTCTCCAATATAATATTCTTCCAATGTTAATTCTCCATTCTGATAAGCATAAAACTCATCATCAAAGAAATAACCTGCATCTTCCCATTCCTGTATCAGTGATTCTGCTTCTTCCTGCTTTCCGTTTGCAACTAATGCAACGATATAGGTATCCGCTACATAATCACCTTCCGGATAAATTTCATACGCTTTTTGTGCATAGGATAATGCTACATCTAAATTCCCTTCTACTAATTCCAATGTTGCATAGGCCCGAAGCAGCGAATCAGATTCCTTGTTCCTCTCATACGCTGCGCTTATTATTTCCCTTGCTTTATCTAACTCATCATTCCTTCTGTAATAAATTGCAAGTTTTGCATGTGCATCATAATAATTTTCATTTACATTTATACAATTTTCCAAATGTGTAATCTGCTCTTCAGAATCCATACAGAAATATGAAAGCTGATATTCCAAAAGTGCCTGATCATATGTATCATTACCAATATATCCTGCTATTCTATCATGACATGTCTGCATTGCTGCAATATAATCCTCTTCCGTATTCCACATGTCACTATTCACTTCCTTATAAATTTCTGTTGTTAGATCCTCAGTGGCATAATACATATTCAATTCATCAATATAGCCGTTCATTCTATCTATTTCATTATCGGCTACTTCCTGTCCAGACAAATAATTGTCAATTGCCCAAGTTGCATAGTTCGGGTATGCATGCTCCATTGCAATATCTGCAAGCGTAATTGCCATCTCCAGATTATCTGGCTCATTCTCCAATATTCCAACTATGGAATCCAATGCAGTAACCACATTACCGCTATCCGCCATATCTTGGTAGAATTTGCATCTTTCATCTGTCATATGCGTTGCATATTCAAATCCATCGGCATTTTGAAACTTTACAAAATCAACTGCAAACATCACAGTGTTTACCACAGTCAATACCGCAATAAAAATACAAAAAGCTATTACCGTCTTAGGAATATTTACCTTAAGCATTTCATCCCGACATTCTTTGCAAAAAACTGATTGTGGATTTTCACTATAATCAATATACCGAATCCCACATCGATTACATATTTTATGCCCTATCTCTTGAAAAGGATCTTCTGAGTATCCATACTCTTTTTCAAGCAATTCCGATTGCCCTAATACAGTTTCTTCATCATTTTTCATTCTTTCTTCTGACATTAGCATCCCCTCTTTTGTTTTTTCCATTTCAGCCAATTCTGTTACTGTATTTTCTTCTACACTCTCTGCAACTTATTCATATTTCCTCCGAAAGAAAACATTCCCTTCTATTCAAACTTCTCAATCAAAATACGAACTTTATCTTTCTTCGTTACATTAACTTCCCTAACGTATGTAAATTTGCCAAAGCCTCTTGCCGTTACTGTATCTCCTGCTTTTAACATATAACTGTTATTTTCCATCAACTTGCCATTTACAAACACACGTCCTGTACGGAATAACTCAAGACTTCCTGTACGGCTAATATTGTACACCTTGGCAATGACGCCATCCACACGGACTGAAGATACCAGAATTTCCTTAGGTGTCGGCTTAGACACCGGTAACTCTGCCACATCAGTTACAATTTTACAACGTACACTTGTATGCTTTACCTTGTCCAATTCATCAATCAGATACTCCGCCATCTTTTTCTGGCAATATACAAAAGCAGATTTGCCCTGCACAAAAATATCACCTATGGTGCTACGTTCAATTCCAAGGTTCATAATGGAACCGAGGAAATCACGATGTGTCAGTGCATCAGCAAATTTCTCTATAAGTGGTTCAATCTTAATACAAACAATTGGAAATTCTTCTTCGTATCCCAATTCTTCCGGATTACCGAAACGTGCCATAACACGTTCGCAATCCTCATTTCCGCCAAATAAAGTTGCCTGTATGGAACCAATTTCTTTACGGATTTCTGTAATAAGCTGCTGCTCATGTAAGGAAAGAAAACCGGTAAAGGTAAACATATTATTCTGATAGGACTGATTTGCTAAATCCAGCAAATGCTTTTTTAATAAAAGTGTTTCTTTATCCATTCTTATTCTTTTTATTCTATTCCTAATTCTACTTTATGGATTGCCGCACTTTGCTTCCCTGCTTAAGGCTGTCCTGCAAAATCAATTACCGGAACTTTTGGCTCCTTAGTGGATACTACTTTCTTGGAATATAACACAGGTCCTTCTCCGCGGTATCCTGCAAATTTTTCCATTTTTACTTCTGCGGTTACACGTACCCATGATTTTTCAGGTAAATCCTTTGCTCCGTCAAACTGACAGGCATATCCCAAAAATGCCATATCATCTGCACAACAGGTCATAGCCATACGTCCAGGTACGAAAAATCCTGCAGGGAACTTTTTAGGTCTGTAAACCATCCCCACAAACTGTACGGTCTTACCAATATATCTGTCCGGATTGTCCATCATATCAAGGTACCAAATACCGAATTCCAGAGTATCCAGCTCGATCACATCTGCATTTAAATCGTACGGTAAGTCTTCTTCCAACGTAGCATTGATTTCCCCTTCAGAATCTTCAAAGATAATCTCTGCCTGCGGATTCACTGCCTTTACATTACGCTTATAATTTGCAAGCTCTGAAGTAAGTCCATCGCAACGGTTAAAGATAATCATCTCAGACTTACGAACCATCTCTGCTACCATAGACTTCATATTCGCATAATACATTGGGAATGTTGTAGCATCGATTGTTGTAATCTGCTGCTCTACACCCCAATCATCCGGTAACACCAAATCCTTACAGTTCCACATTCCATTGTATTCAATAATAATACGCGCCGGCTTGTGCTTCTTTACCAAAGCTTCCAAATTTTCAATGGTAAAATCATCTTCGTCCTCAATCACTTCCATTACTGTACGAGATTTCTTCAGAAGTTTTTCTTCAAACTCCACTTCACCCTCTTCACAAAGAATCAAAAGTGTTGTACTTCTTGACTGAAAATATGGCTGCGCAATAGTATATTTAATAAATTCTGATTTTCCGCTTTCTAAAAAGCCATTAATCATATATACAGGAATCATATTCTTCTCCTACTCTTACTATTTTATAATCGAAAAAATGCTATATCGACTATCTATTATTATGAAATATGGAAAGCCTTAATAAACCAAGACTTTCCATTCATTTATCAATTATCCTAAAAACAGTTTCTGAAGATTCTCTTCATTTAACTTAGAACCGATAACACAAATCTTACCGGTTACATCTGCCTTTCCAGTTCTTACATTGGATTCGCCCGGTACATAATCAAAATAAATCCATTCACCGGTTTCTTTTTCAGGCACCATACCCTTAGAACGAAGTACAAATCCATAAGTCTTGTCATCTTCCAAAGCTTCCAAGATAGCTGCAATCTCATCCTTAGTAAATTCATGCGGTGTCTCTAAGCCCCAGCTTGTAAACACCTCATCTGCATGATGGTGTCCGTGATGATCATGGTCATGACAACCACATGTACAGCCTTCGCCATGTTCATGGTGATGCTCATGTTCGTGGTCATGGTGGTGTCCACAGCAACATTCCTCGTCATGATCGTGGTGATGGTGCTCGTGTTCATGATGATGTCCGCAACAACATTCCTCGTCATGATCGTGGTG
>JAZSEL010000164.1:0-66371 GCA_045531685.1 Lachnospiraceae bacterium
TACAACGGAAGCATTTAAAAGAGTTTTAGAGTTTGCGTTTGCAGAGAATGATGTGTACAGACTATCCACCGGTTGTTTGGCAGAAAATGTTGGTTCGGAGCGTGTCATGCAAAAGTGCGGATTGATTAAAGAAGCGGAACACATTGATTACGAATGGCATGACGGAAAGATGAAGACCCGGCTGGAATATCGGTTGCTAAGAAGCGAATGGTAAAAGTATCACTGAGGAATTATTATGAAGAAAAATTATACCTATGCACTGTTGACAGTATTTATCTGGTCAACAATGGCGGCGATTGTTAAGAAGTTACTATTTGATATCCCTAATTTGGAGGCACTTGCTATCAGCAGTTATTTGGGATTTTTGTTTTTGTTACTTGTTAATGTAAAAAATGGAATGATACGCGAATTGAAAGAATTCTCTACCAAAGATTATGGGATTATAAGTGGCTTGGGCTTTGTTGGACTCTTTCTTTATTCAGCGTTGTATTACTATGGTTTGGCGCAATTGAGTTCCCAAGAGGCGTGTATCCTAAATTATCTGTGGCCGATTATGTTGGTAGTTTTTTCCTGTATTATATTAAAGGAAAAACTGACTGTGATGAAGGGCATAGCCATGGTTTGTTCATTCTTGGGAATTATTATTTTGTCAGCAGGAAATGGTAGCAATGGGACCGGAAATATGTTGGTGGGAATTATCAGTTGTGTGATTGCAGCCGCATGCTACGGACTGTTTTCTGTGTTAAACAAAAAGGTAGATTATAATCAGAATCTTTCCATGATGATTATGTGGTTGGTGGTTGGTATTTGTGCAACTGTACTTGGATTAGTTATAGAAACATGGGTGCCGATTATAGGAGCACAATGGCTGGGAATGATATGGCTGGGTGTTGTAATTGATGCCGTTGCGTATTTGCTTTGGGCACTTGCATTAAAAGGGTCAAACAACACGGCTAAAATAGCCAATTTAGCATATCTTACTCCCGTGTTGTCTGTGGTTGTATCAGCAATATTTTTAAAGGAGCAGATACAAATAAGGGCATTGATTGCATTGGTATTTATTATTGGTGGAATTTTGTTGCAAAGTTTTTATGACAAAGGAAAACTTGAGAAGTAGCAGAAAAATATAGTTTAGCAACCCTCTTTTAAATATAGAAGAGGGTTTTTGTTTTCTAGACACATTGACAAGTATCAATGTATATAGTATTAATAATACATAGATACTTGTCAATGTGAGGTAGAGGAATGAATACTATAGATGTAGCCGTAATTTGTAAGGCCCTTAGCGACAGCAATCGTTTGCAGATTGTACAGATGTTATCAGACGGAGAAAAATGCGGGTGTAAGTTATTAGAAGCATTTGAGATTACACAGCCGACTTTATCGCATCATATGAAAATTTTATGTGAATGTGGTTTAGTAAATGATAGAAAAGAAGGAAAGTGGCACCACTATTCTTTAAATTGTGAAGTATTACAAGAGTTTAAGTCGTTTATTGAAACCTTGTCCTGTGTAAAAGAGAGAGGATGTGACTGCTTATGATATGGGACTTTATTCAAAATCAGATACTGGGGATGAAATGGTTGAGCGAACTGATAGGGAATGCCCTAGGGAAGATAGGTCTGGATATTGCCGGGAAAGTGGGAGGAAGCATTCAGTTTTTCTTGTACGATGTAATAAAAATCACGATACTTTTATGTGCATTAATTTACATGATTTCCTATATACAAAGTTACTTTTCGCCGGAGCGTAGCAAGAAAATTCTCGGACGTTTTAAAGGGATAGGTGCTAATTGCATTGCAGCGTTATTGGGAACGGTAACCCCATTTTGCTCTTGCTCGTCCATTCCTTTATTTATTGGTTTTACAAGTGCAGGACTTCCGCTGGGGGTAACTTTTTCCTTTTTGATTTCCTCACCTATGGTAGATTTGGGAAGTTTGGTTCTTTTGATGAGTATTTTCGGAACAAAGGTCGCAATTACTTATGTGGTGGTTGGTTTGCTAATAGCCGTAATAGGAGGAACGTTGATTGAAAGACTGCATATGGAGAACTATGTGGAGGATTTTATTTTAAAGGCAAATGCAGTTGATATTGATAGTCCAAAGCTTTCACAAAGGGAGAGGTTATCCTATGCAAAAGAACAGGTAACCTCAACATTTAGAAAAGTATTTCCGTATATTTTATTAGGAGTTGCCATTGGTGCCGTAATTCATAATTGGATTCCGGAAAAGTGGATTGAAGCTGTGCTTGGTAGTCATAATCCGTTAGGGGTTGTCCTTGCCACAGTGGTTGGTGTTCCTATGTATGCGGATATTTTTGGAACCATTCCGGTTGCTGAGGCACTGCTGTCAAAGGGTGCACAACTGGGAACCATTTTGAGTTTTATGATGGCTGTTACAACACTCAGTCTGCCGTCAATGATTATGTTGAAAAAGGCGGTAAAAGCCAGATTGCTTGGCACATTTGTTGCAATATGTACCATTGGAATAATTATTGTGGGTTACTTGTTTAATTTGTTTCAGGGATTTATCATTTAGGAGGATTTAGAAATGGCATTATTTGGACTTGGGAAAAAGAAAGAGGAAAAAAAGAGTTGCTGTTGTGGTAATGATTGTACAACAGAATCTATGGAACTTGCAGAAAAAGAAAAGCAGAACGTGGGTATAAAAATTTTAGGTGGGGGTTGTACAAAGTGCAATCAGTTAGAAGAGGCGACTGCGCAGGCACTTAAAGAGCTCGGAATGGATGTAACAATAGACCACGTGAGAGAATACGAAAAAATAGCAGCTTATGGGGTAATGACAACACCAGCATTAGTGGTTGATGGGAAGGTCGTATCTTATGGTAAGGTGTTGAAGAAAGAAGAAGTTATTGAAATCCTAAAGAAAGAGAGGGAATAGTTTTGAAAAAGGTGGCATTTATCTGTGTGCATAATTCCTGCCGAAGTCAGATTGCAGAGGCATTGGGAAGGTATTTGGCATCTGATGTTTTTGAAAGCTATTCTGCGGGAACAGAGACAAAACCGCAGATTAATCAGGACGCGGTCCGAATTATGAAAAAGATATATGGGATTGATATGGAGAAAGCTCAGTATTCTAAATTGATTGCAGATATACCTAAACCCGATATTGCCATTTCTATGGGATGTAATGTTAGTTGCCCTTTTATTGGTAGAGCGTTTGATGCTAATTGGGGATTGGAAGATCCGACCGGGAAATCGGATGAAGAGTTTGTTCAAATCATTGAAGAAATAAAAGATAAGGTTTTGCAGTTAAAGCAGAGTCTTATGGAATAGAGGAAAGATTTTTTTGTGGGAGTGGAAAAAATGTTAAGTATTTTGGCTGTTGGAGCAGGTGGTTTTGTTGGAGCAATATGTCGATATTTAATAGGTTTAATTCCGATAAATGAGACATTTGTTTTTCCAATCAAAACATTTTTGATTAATGTGGTTGGCTGTGTTGTAATAGGACTTATAGCTGCTACCACTTCAAAAAATACATTATCGAATCCATATATGGTGCTATTTTTGAAGGTAGGGCTGTGTGGTGGTTTCACCACATTTTCTACATTTGCATTGGAGACTACAGACCTTTTAAAGAATGGACACAGCTTAGAGGCATTCTTATATATTTTGCTGAGTGTTTTGGTTGGTGTCGGTGTAATATTTACAATGGAGTATTTGGGGGTAAAGTAAATGATTTTAAGTGTGAGTCGTAGGACGGATATTCCTGCATTTTATTCAGAGTGGTTTTTTGACAGAATAAAAAAAGGATTTGTATATGTCCGAAATCCCATGAATGCACACCAAATAAGCAAGATTGATATTTCGCCCGATATGACTGATTGTATTGTATTTTGGACGAAGAATCCGGAGCCAATGTTAAATCGGCTGGAGGAACTTTCGTTGTATAATTATTATTTTCAATTTTCGCTAACCGGATATGGGAAAGATATAGAAAGTAATGTCCCACACAAAAAGGAAAAGATGATTCCTATATTTCAGGAGTTATCGAAAAAAATAGGGATGAAAAAAGTAATCTGGAGATATGATCCTATTATTTTTACAAAGAAATATTCTCCGGAATATCATATAAAGGCGTTTGAACAAATTGCAATTGCATTGAAAGGTTATACAGAGAAGTGTGTTATAAGTTTTGTTGATACATACGCAAAGAATGCAAAAGAAATGGACGCATTGGGTTATTATGAGGCTGATAGGAATACTTTAGCAGATTTTGCAAAGACAATAGCCAAGATAGCAAGGGATAATGGAATGAGCTTAGGAAGTTGTGCCGAGAGCATTGACCTTGAAGATGTTGGAATTGAACATAATTGTTGTATTGATAAGGGCTTAATTGAAGAGATTATTGGTTGCAGACTTAAGGTGGAAAGGGATAAAAACCAACGTAGTGAATGCGGATGTGTGGAAAGTATAGATATTGGAACATACAACACATGTAAAAATGGTTGTAAATATTGTTATGCAAATTATAGTGATGAAAGCGTTATAAAAAATTGCAGATTATATGATCCGAAATCACCTCTTTTGTGTAGTATAATGGATGAAAACGATAGGATAACGGAAAGAATGGTAAAATCTTTGAAAGAGCAGCAACTAAGTATTTTTGATTTATAGATAGTAGTTAAAAGGGGAAGAAGGGAACAAAATGATAAAAGCCGTAATTTTCGATATGTACGAAACCTTAATTACACATTACAATTGTCCCTTGTATTTCGGGGCAGAGATGGCAGCAGATGCAGGTGTTACAACGGAGGAATTCTATCGCGTCTGGAGAAACGATGAGTACGAATGGATGCGGACGGTGGGGAAGATGACACTAGAAGAGTTACTTGCAATGACATTGAAAGATGTGGGATGTTACACGCCGGAACTTGTGGAGACGTTGGCAAGGAAACGTGTTGCCACAAAAGAGGAGTGTTTTAAGCATTTACATTCACAGATAATACCGATGTTAGAGGAGTTGAAAAAGCGAGGGCTTAAGATTGGTTTAATCAGTAATTGTTATTTTGAAGAAGCAAAAGTAATCTGCGAAAGTGAGTTGTTTCCGTATTTTGATGTGGCGTGTCTTTCTTGTGAATTAGGCGTGGCAAAACCGGAAAAAAAGATTTATGAAATCTGTATGAAGAACCTTTTAGTAAAACCGGAAGAATGTGTTTATGTCGGCGACGGCGGTAGCTTCGAATTAGAAACAGCAAAAGAACTTGGAATGGCAGCGGTTCAGGCGGTTTGGTATTTGCGGGAAGGTACTACTCAACCGAAGGGAAGAATGAAAGAATTTCCACAGGCAGAGAAGCCGATGGATGTGTTAGGATATTTATAAAAAGGGCAAAAACTCAGAGAATTTTAGAGATAAGAATATTGAAAACACGCGGGCAAATACCCGCGTGTTTTTTAATAAATAAAAAGCGGAGTCAAATAACCCCATCCTAATAATTGTCCCACTCTAAGATAGTGCCGTCTCTTGCATCAATATCAAAATCATATTCTTTACCATCATAGAGGATTTCCACTTCATAACGGAGAATGCCGTTGTCATAGTCTCTGCTAAGTTCTAATATGTCTTCTTCTGTGGAGCCCGGAACCTGTTCAAGGGCGATTCGTCTGGCATCTTCCTCTGAAATAGAGGAAACGGCCATATTACCGTCGTTTCCGAGAGTGGCATTGTTTTCTGTGTTGGCAGAAGCGCCGTCTGTATTGGTTGCCGGAGCGTTAGCCGCACCATTTCCTTGTGCGGCAGAGTCGGATAAGTTATGTCCGTCCAGATCATAGCCAAGAATTCTTCCCGTATAGGCGTCGATTTCATAATCGTACTCCAAACGGTCAGCGGTATAGAATTCCACGTCATAGTTATGGTCATCATAATCTTTATCTAAGTCACATTTGATAAAGGTAACGTCCGATTCTGTGAGACCGGCATGTTCTAAGGCAATAGCTTTTGCATCTTCGGAAGAAATCATATCTACGCCGTCTACGCCTTCTGCAAGGGAGGAAGGGACTTCTTCTGTCTGGGAGGTGGTTTCGGGATTTTTGGAAGCCTCCGGAGTAGCAGTATCGTTTTTGTTTGAGCAACCGGTGAGTAACAGGAATGCTAAAGTAAAGATATAAAAAATAGTTTTTGTTTTCATGTTTGTTCATCTCCTTTCTAGAGTTAGTATTCTCTTTTTACAAAAAAGAAATGTATTATTTTTTTTATTCATCAAAAAAATCCGACACAATATCTAGTATTTCCTTGATTTTCCTAGCCCTTTTTCTTGTATTTTTATAGGTCCTATGATACACTTTAACCAACAGTGGGTAATTGTGTGCATACACAATTTTCGGGATTTTACATTTTTAGTGGAAATAATTTCAAAAGAGGTGGACACCTTGGATAAATATGAATACAAGTTACGGTCTGATGAGATCAAATCATTAATTAAAGAGAGAGAATTTGTAAAGGCAGTTGAGATTGCGGATACCATTGATTGGTCACGCGTAAGAAGCGTATCCATGCTGTGTACCATCAGCGACCTTTACAAGATTAACCGCCGTTACAAAGAGGCGAAGGATATCCTGTTGCAGGCGTATGAGAAGTATCCGGGTGGAAGAACCATCGTATATTCCCTCTGTGAGCTGTGTATTAAGACAGACGATGTGGTTGGTGCCATTGAATATTATAAAGAGTATGTACAGTTAGCGCCGATGGACAGCGGTAAATTCATTTTACAGTATAAGATTTACGAAGCTCAGGACGTAAGCTTAGAAGAGCGAATTGCGGTTCTGGAAGAATTGAAGAAGCGTGATTACAGGGAAAAATGGGGTTACGAGCTGGCATACTTATATCACAGAATCGGACTGAGTACCAAGTGCGTGGAAGAATGTGATGAATTGATTCTCTGGTTCAGGGAAGGTAAGTACATCAAGAAAGCCATGGAGCTTAAGATGCTTCACCAGACATTGACTGAGGATCAGGAGACCTTGTATAAGAGAATGCTTCCTGCCAAGGAGAAGGCTCAGTTTGAAGACCAGACAAGGGTATATGAGGGTCCGGCAGAGCAGCCGGTCAGACAGAATATCGGCGGAGAGACTGTTGATATTCAGGTTAAGCCTGTGGATGTCAGTCAGTACAATACCTTGAATCTGCAAAAAGAACTGGCAGAGAGTATGAAGGAAGTTTTGGTTGCGGATAATGCATTTGCGCCTCTTTATACAGAAGAAATGGAACTTCCGGCAGAGATGATGCAGCAGGCAGCAGAGCCTGTTGAGGTGGAAGAGCCTTCATATGAAACCGCAGAAGCGAAAGAGATTGAACCGATATCCGGAGGGATGGAAGAAATCACCCTAGAGGCGGAAGAGGACGTTCCGGGTGAGGAAGCTTCCGAAGAAGGATATGTGGCAGAGGCAGAAGAGGAAGCCGAAGAAGAGCCATATGTTCCGGGAAGTATAACCGAAGCGATTATGTCTCCGATGTTTGTGGATGCGGACACAGACCAGCTTCAGGAATTAATTGTAAATGACGGCAAGATTGTTCCGAAGGCAGTTGCGGGAGAACCGGTTGTTATAGAAGAAGTGTCCGGAGAAGAAGCGTTAGAAGAGATGGAAAAAGAAGCAGAGGCCAAAGAAGAGAGCTCTTCGGAGGAAACAAAGGCTTCTGAGCAGATACATTCCCATGATTTATCCGATACCGGAGTGATTCGTATTGTAGAGGCGGCAAAGGAGCCATTTTCCAATATGATTCGGGAGCAGGTAGCGGAAGCTGTGGAGACTGCTATTCGCGAAGAGAGACCTTCTATCCGCGAAGTAATGCAGGGTAAATCCGGCAGCGGAGATCTTTCCCAGGTAAATCCGCCGGAAAAGATGGGCCGCATGCTTTCTCAGGAATATGACGGACAGATTAGTCTGGTACTTCCGGAAGCAGACCCGGTAGAAAAGCAGATTACCGGACAGATGAATCTGGAAGATATTCTTGCAGAATGGGAAAAGACCAAGAAGGAAAACGAAGAAAAGCGTAAAAAACAGATTCAGCAAAGAGTTCTTGATCAGACAGGAACCATGTTTACTGAATTTGAAGCAAAGGTTCGTGACGGAATTCTTGAAAAATTAGAAAAAGATGAAGCAGTAGAGATTCCGGAGGTAAAGGTTTCAGAGGATGTTACCTTGGAAGAGACTCCGATAGAAGAACCGGTTCTTGGGGAGGAACCTGTTGAAGAATTACCGGCTGTAGAAGAGTTAGAGGAGATTACAGAAGAAGTAGTATCAGAAGGGGAGACTTCTGTAGAACCTGAGGTTACGGAAGAGTCGGTAGAGGAGTTAGAAGAAGTGGAAATTCCACAAGAAGACGGACAGGGTGAGGAAGCGCAAGCAGAAGAGTCCGGCTCTTATGCCCGGAGTGGAGACAGTACCGGATCAGAATCCGTAGCAGTGCGGAATATGACCGAGGAAGAGATTAGTCTCTTTGCTCCGTTTGTTCAAACAAAGGGTGCCCGCATCCGTTTGATGCAATCTTTGGATCAGATTAGTCTGGCTGCTTATACCGGTAATGTTTTTGTTACGGGAGAAACACCGGATGAAGCCGTTGAACTTGCTAAGAGCGTTGTAAAGGAAGTACAGATGACAGATGCGAATTTCTCAGGAAAGGTAGCAAAAGTCACCGGCTTCTCCTTAAATAACCGAAATATTGAAGCTATGATTACTAAGCTTGCCAATGGTGCATTAATTGTTGAGATGGCTTCCGGTATGGATGCCCAGACCACAAAGGATCTTCTTAAAGCATTGAATCAGGAAAATACCGGTATTGTGGTTGTTTTACAGGATACCAAGAAGGCAATGCATAAGATGATGGAATATTTCACCGGTATGAAAGAAGCCTTCAATGTACACATTGAGGTGGAAGAGCTGGGTGATGATGCCTTAGTCGCATACGGTAAGAAATACGCCCGTTATCTGGAATACGCCATTGACGAGATGGGAGTTCTGGCATTGCACACAAGAATTGATGCGATGCAGACATCGGATCATGTAGTTACGGTAGCCGATGTGCGGGATATTGTAGATGAAGCAATTGAGCACGCCAATCGTAAGAATCTGAGACATTTTACGGATTTACTCTTAGCAAAGAGATATGATGATGAAGATATGATTATATTAAGAGAACGTGATTTCCTTGAATAAAAAATTGGGGGCAAAATGGTTATGAAAACAAAAGCATTAGAGAAGGTATTTATTTCAGAAACAGATCAGTATTTATTTGCACAGGGAACACATTATGACATTTACAAAAAATTAGGTGCACATTTATCCGAAGAAAACGGAGTAAAGGGTGTTTACTTCGCAGTATGGGCACCAAATGCCGCATATGTAAATGTAGTTGGAAACTTTAACAGCTGGAATGAGTTTGCAACCCCACTTACCAAGCTTGGTCCGGGAGGAATTTATGCAGCCTTTGTTCCGGGATTGGGAACCGGTGAATTATACAAATTTGTGATTACCACACCGGATGGACGTAAGCTTTACAAGGCAGATCCGTTTGCAAATTTTGCAGAGTACAGACCGGGAACAGCATCCGTTACCACAGACCTTTCCGGAATTACCTGGTCAGATGAGGAATGGATGAGTGCCAGAGCTAAGAAGGATATGAATTCGGAACCGATTGCCATTTACGAATGTCATATTGGTTCTTGGATGAAGCATCCAAATGGGACCGAAGGATTTTATAACTACCGTGAGTTTGCAGACCGTATGGTAGAATATTTGCAGGAAATGAAATATACCCATGTAGAATTAATGGGTATTGCGGAGCATCCGTTTGACGGTTCCTGGGGATATCAGGTAACAGGTTATTATGCACCGACATCCCGTTATGGTACACCGGAAGATTTTGCATATTTAGTTGATACATTACACAAGAATAAGATTGGTGTTATTCTCGACTGGGTACCGGCTCATTTCCCAAGAGATGCCCATGGCCTTGCTGAATTTGACGGTAAATGTATTTACGAGGATCCGGATACAAGAAGAGGTGAGCATCCGGATTGGGGTACTAAGATTTTTAATTATGGTAAGACAGAGGTTAAGAACTTCTTGATTGCCAATGCATTATATTGGATTAAAGAGTTCCACATTGATGGACTCCGCGTAGATGCGGTAGCATCCATGCTGTACCTTGACTATGGTAAAAAAGACGGACAGTGGCTTGGCAATCAGTATGGCGGTAACCAGAACTTAGATGCCATTGAATTCTTCAAACACTTTAATTCCGTAATACATGGTTCTTACCCGGGAGTATTAACCATTGCCGAAGAATCTACCGCATGGCCGAAGGTTACCGGAGATGTGGAAGACGACGGTCTTGGATTCTCTTATAAGTGGAATATGGGTTGGATGCACGATTTCTGTGAATACATGAAGCTGGACCCATTATTTAAGAAAAATAATCACAATGCATTAACATTTGCCATGAGCTATAACAACTCAGAGAACTACATCCTTCCGTTATCCCATGACGAGGTAGTTCACTTGAAATGCTCCATGGTAAATAAGATGCCGGGCTATCAGGTAGATAAATATGCGAATTTACGAACCGGATATACATACATGTTTGGTCATTCCGGCAAGAAGCTTTTATTCATGGGCCAGGAATTTGGTCAGGAACGAGAATGGAGTGAAGAAAGAGAGTTAGACTGGTTCTTATTACAGGAGCCTCTTAACAAGGGTATGCATGAATACGTAAAGGAACTTCTTGCTCTTTACCGTAAGAATCCGGCTATGTATGAAGAAGACCGTGAATGGGACGGCTTCCAGTGGGTGAACTGTGACGATAACGAAAGAAGTATTTACAGCTTTATCCGTAAGACGAAGGATGGCAAGAAAAAACTCTTATTCGTTCTTAACATGACACCAATCATGAGAGAAGGATTTGAAGTAGGTGTTCCGGGAAGAAAGAAAGCGAAATTGATTTTGAACAGTGATGATGTCCGTTTTGGCGGAAACGGAAACGCAATTCCGGCAACCATTACACCGGTAAAAGAAAAATGTGATTATCTCCCATATAAGATTACATTCGACTTACCGCCGTTTGCATCCGCAGTATTTGAAATCTAAGAGGGTGCTTTTGTAAGAAACTGACACAAGTGTTAAGAAAACTTGATAATTAACCGAAATAAAAGGTGAGTGGAACTTTTTCACTCATCTTTTTTTCCTTCATAAGAAAATTCTATGAAGAAAAACGCTCCGCCAGGATGTGTTTATATGCTCTTACGGATAAGAGTGTGCTCCGCATGGATGCGGAATCATAGCAATAGAGAGAGTCACTATGAAGATTAGTTTTGATAATTGGAATCAGAATCAGAACGTGGAAAAAGCGACAACAGCATATGGCGCGCAGGGACTTTTGAAAGAGTCAAAGGTTGGCGCATACGCATTAGACATTTCCGGAATGGTTACGGATAACAATGCTTATTCTGAGCACGGACGCTCAAAAAAGGATGTTATGCAGGATATGAGTGTGCAGTTTGATAATCTTGCTGTGCAGCGTGACCTTATGACGGTAATGTCTAATATTATGTCCACAGAAGACTTTACTAAAATGATGGAAGATGGTTTTGACCCTTCCAAATTGGAGCCGGAGCAGGTAGTTACCATTGTTGACCATATTAA
The DNA here is from genome assembly GCA_045531685.1 of Lachnospiraceae bacterium. Lineage (GTDB taxonomy): Bacteria > Bacillota > Clostridia > Lachnospirales > Lachnospiraceae > RGIG8767. The sequence continues at coordinate 11,657 of JAZSEL010000164.1, forward strand.
GGCAGAGATGGCTAAATCCGGTCAGGTGGTGGCAGGCTATAATGATGATTTAAATCAGGAACAGTTAACGGAAATCCTTGGCAGCAGTTCTCTTGCAAAGGAAGTGGAACAAGCCCTTCGAAAGTCGGATTTGCCGGTAAATGAAGAAAATGTATCTGCCATAAAAGAGACATTAGACAAAGCATCTTCGGTAACAGAATTGGATGATGCGGGTAAAAAATATATGTTGGAAAATCATTTGGAGCCTACGGTAGAGAATATTTATCGTGCAAGCTTCAGTGCCCATGGAGACGGAAGTAAGCAGTCCAAGGGTTATTTTTCACAGGAAATGCCGGGCTACTATGCAAAGAAAGCAGAAGTAGTTGATTTAGCATCCATGGAACCACAGATTGAAAAGTCTATGGAAAAGATGAATCTGGGTAATCAGTCAAAAGAAGAATCCATGGAACAGGCAAAATGGTTAATCAGCAAGGGACTTCCGGTAACGGAAGCGAATATGCAAAAATTGGGACAACTTCTGTCCTTGTCCTTCCCACTGAAGCAGGAAGAAGTAATAGAAGCAGGGGTAAATGCTTTAGTAAAAGGAAATGCACCGGCAGAAGGAAATCTTCTTACGGATAACGAATCCATTTATGAAAAAGCGAACCGCCTAATGGAAGAGACCGCTGCTGTTTCACAGGAAGCAGTAATGGAAACGGTTTCTAACGAGGAAGAAGTAACTCTTGAAAATGTAACAAAGACGCAGAAACAGATAGAATCCGGCAAAATTGATAAGGCTCGTGTAAAAGAGCTGTCTGCAATGGTACAGCGGGCTACGGAAAGTTCCGTGGAAGTACAGATGGAATTGTCTGTAAAATATGTGCACGCGGCAAGAACCTTGGCGGAAGTACAGCTTAGCATGACAATAAATGCCAATATCCGTCTGCTGAAATCGGATATTTCCATTGATACCATGCCACTTACCCGGCTGGTAGAAGCCTTGAAACAGCAGGAGGAAAGCTTAACGGTTTCCTTCTTTGGAAAAGAGCAATCGGAACAAATCGGAGAAAAGGCGGCTTTATTTAACAGCACCAAAAATATTTTAGCAGAAATTCCATATATGCCGGCAGCAGTAATGGGAAGATTACAGGCATCTGCAGAGATATCCCTGACCACTGTTCATACAGAGGGTGAAGCCCTCAAGGCACGTTATCAGGCAGCAGGTATTTCCTATGAAACCCTAATGACTGCACCTAGAGCAGATTTGGGAGACTCCATAAGAAAGGCATTTGCCAATGTAGATGATATTCTGGCTGACATGGGGCAGGAATTGTCTGAGGATAACCGCAAGGCAGTCAGGATATTGGGTTATAACAATATCCCGATTACAAAAGAGGCAATAGAAGATGTAAAAGTAACCTATTTACAGGTGGAAAATGTGGTAAAAGCCATGACACCTCATAAAACCCTGTCCTTAATCCGCGAGGGAATGAATCCGTTGACTATGAGTCTGGATGAGTTGGAGACCTACTTAAACGGAATGGAAAGAACTCCGGAAGAGGAAACTGCGAAATACTCCCGGTTTTTGTACGAATTGGAAAAGAACGGACAGATTGCGGAGAGTGAGAGAGGTGCCTATATTGGTATTTACCGTTTGTTCCATCAGATTGAAAAATCAGACGGAGCCGTAATCGGAAGCCTGATGAATCAGGGCGCAGACCTTACATTAGGAAATCTGTTAACAGCAGCAAGAAACCGTAAAGCCGGACATAAGGATTACACCATTGATGATAATTTCGGAACACTTTCTGACATTACGCAGAAGGGAACCTCCATCTCAGGACAAATTGAAAAAGGTGTGGCAGAAGCAAGACAGGCCCATGCCGTTTTCACATCCTTATCCGTAGAAAAATTAATGCAGATGGATATTACAGAACAGACAACCTTAGCAGAATTAAAAGATGGTCTGATGAATGGTGCGCCGGAGGTTGATGCAGAAGTGCAGCAAGCCATGATGCAGGATGCCAAGCAGAAGCTGGAAGGTGCGGCTGATGCGGAAAAAGGTATTTTACAGATATTGGAAAATCATGGAATGCCTCTTACCGCAGAAAATATTGTGGCGGCAAAAGAGCTGTTTACCAATAAAGGAAGCTTGCAGAAACAAGCAGAAGGATATCAAAAAAGAACCCGCACGGAAGATACCCATAGGGAAGCAGATGTTTCTAGCGATGAAAATATCCCTGTAGCGGAGCGGTTTACCGATTATGAATCCGCACAGGCTGCCATGGAAGCATGGGAAAAGAGTGTCGAAAGCCTATTGGAGGAGGCACTGACAGAGCAGGTGGAAACCACAGAGGATATCCGGGCGATTACTTTGGGATTTAAGCAGTTATCCCTGATGAGTTCCTTGCGGAAACAGGAAAATTATCAGGTTCCGATGGAAATCAATGGGGAAATGACTTCGGTGAACCTCGTACTTGTCCACGATAAAGAGGAAAGAGGAACCGTAAGCGTTACCATGGAAACAGAAGGCTTTGGTAAAGTAGGAGCCAAGTTCCGTATTGTGGAAAATACCATCGAAAGCTATTTTGTTGCAGACAGTGAAATGGGCAAGGAAAAAATGCAGGCAGCAGGGCAGTCCGTACTGGGTATTTTACGGGAACAGGGAATGGAAATAGGAGAAACCAATTATGTAAATTCTTATTCCCGCGGAAGAAAAGAGTTTGATTTCCTAACATTTTCACAATCGGATGTCGATAACAATAATAAGACAGTTGCTACAACAAAGCTTTATGATGTGGCAAAAACATTTTTAAGTGAAATGCAGAGAGCCTTTGCATAAAGGAGCAAAGGAAATTACGCATACGAACGGAGGATACAATGGGATTAAAGATTAACTACAATGTTTCAGCGATGATTGCAAACAATTCCCTTAAGACGGCAGACAATAAATTATCCGCTTCTTTGGAACGGCTTTCATCCGGATATAAAATTAATCATGCAAAGGATAATGCAGCAGGACTTGCGATTGCACGTCGTATGAATGCACAGGTTCGTGGACTTAGCGTTGCAGAGCAGGATGCAAAGGATGGAGAATCCGTTGTGGAAATCGCAGACGGGGCAATGGCAGAAGTGCATGATATGCTTCAGCGTATGAACGAGCTTGCTATCAAGGCATCAAACGGAACTATGAGTGATGATGACAGAGTGATTATCCAGGATGAAATTACCGAATTACAGAATGAGATTACCCGTATCGGTGAGACTACAGAATATAACAGCCAGAAGTTATTTGACGGAACCTTTGATTTAAAGGCATATACCAATAATACGGACATTAAAGTAAATTATTATTCCGATGAGGTGAATACCGGAAAATATGATGTTTCCTTAGAGGGTATTACCTTTGATGAAAGAGGAGAAGTGGCACTTACCCAAAACACAAAGGCCACCTTCACACGGACGGACGTGAATCCGAAAGAAAACATTCCGGTGACGGTATCCGGAGATATTGATCAGTTAATCTTATCCGGTGAAAATGGGGTAGAGGTTCGTTTGGATGTCTCCTCGTATGTCACAAAAGCTACCGATCCGGCAACGGGAGAAATAACATATAGCTTTACAGAGATTAAGGATGACCCGCTTACAGATGCGAATGAAGCATTACAGCTTGACATGACGGGTATCGGAGCCATGACCTTACAGATTGGTGCCAACGAAGGACAGGTTATTGACCTTCGTATTCCACAGTTGTCCTTACAGCAGATTGGTATTGATAAAACGGACGTTTCTACCTATGACGGAGCACTCCGCGCCATTGAAGAAGTGGATAAGGCTATTGCGGCAGTATCCGAAATGCGTTCCCGTCTTGGTGCTTACCAGAACCGTTTACAGCATACACAGACCAACCTGGCAACCTCACAGGAAAACGTAACCGCAGCATACTCCCGTATTATGGATACGGATATGGCAGAGGAAATGACGGATTACTCTAACTTGCAGGTGGTAACACAGGCGGCAACATCCATTCTTGCCCAGGCAAATGAACGTCCATCACAGGTTCTTCAGTTATTACAGTAGGAAAGGTAAGACAGAATGACAGCGGAACAAAAAAAGGAGTTTACCAGAAAAATATCCCAGGCCAACACGGCGGAGATGATCGTCATTCTTTATGATATTACACTGGTTTATGTAACGGATGCCTTGCTCTTTATGGAAAAGAACGATATGGCAAACGCAAAGATACAGACTGATTTTGCAAAAAGATGTATCGAAGAGATGATTCATAATCTCCATTTTGAGTACGAGCTTGCCAAGAATCTGCATCAAATATATTTATCCATGAAAAAATCCTTAAGGGAGGCAATTATGGATAACAATAAGGAGCAGCTAATCAGCGTGAAAAACAATCTGCAAAAGCTTAGGGAGGCGTATGCGCAGATTGTGTCCCAGGATGATAGTGCTCCGGTTATGAGCCATACACAGACGGTAGTAGCAGGTCTTACTTATGGACGACATTCACTGAATGAAAATCTTTCAGACATAGGCAGTGACCGCGGTTTCCGCGTCTGACGGATATATGACGATATCGGCATCCGGATTGGTGGACGCCGCTAATTCCAACAGGTATTTGTATCGCTTTAAAATAGCATTAATATCGTAAATATAGCAGTCAATTAAATCCGGTTCCGTAACATAATCAAATCCGCGATAAGCGGTATCCAATTCACATTTTGTTTTTTCAAGGGCTTCAAGAATCAGCTCACGCTGAGTCTTCGGAGCCTCTTTTATTTGAGGAGTCCTTATTTCCCGAAAATAGAATTTCATATCGATAAGCCTTTCTTATAGACTACGGTCTTGTTTTTACTAAGTATATCCACATTTGGAAAATGTATACGTTCTCTTAATGATTAAAATATGCACATAGGAACAGAATGTGCATCATAAAATGAAAAAGAGAAAAAAACAGAGCAGAAGGAGAAGAAGAAGATGGAACAGGAAGGATGGATGATAGTAGGGGTTATTATCGTGGCGGTAGTATTATTGTTTGTTGCATTGCGGGCAAATTCAGAATGGCTTATCAATATTATTTTGCGTGGAATTATGGGAACAATCGGAATTTACATAGTAAATCAGGTCTTGATAATGCAAGGAATAAGCTGCACTGTTGGCATTAACCCATGCACGGTTTTGACATCCGCAGGCCTTGGTTTTCCTGGGTTTATCCTGCTTTTTGGACTTCGTCTGTATAATTTTTTGTAGATTATGTAGAAAATTTGTCGATTATGTAAAAATTCTTGAATTCTAAAAATGTTTTCATTATACTCGGTTTTACAAATCATCATCAAAACAAAATATCATTTCAATAACACATTTTAAATTTCAGCAATCTTATAGTTTTCCGTTTTATTTTCTATAGGAGGTGAGAGTATTGGTGTTTTCTTATACTTATTTCTTGCCATATCTGTAATTACGGATGTACAAACGGGAAAAATACCCAATTGGTTAATTCTGTCGGGTTTATTGATAGGAATGTGGACGACAGACCATTTTTTTCAAGACATCGGTTTGATGTTATTCAGTATTCTTTTTTTTCTTCCATTATTTTCCCTTGGAACGCTTGGTGCAGGTGATGTAAAAGCAATGGCAGTGCTTTGCTTTTTCCTGACTGCGGAGCAATTCGTGTTTGCAGTATTTTACACTTTTTTATCAGGGGCAGTGTACGGTGTGTGGAAAGCAGTACGGAGCCATACATTATTTCGGGGACAGAATACGATTCCCCTGGCGCCATTTATTTGTTTGGGCGTGCTCATATCAATTGGAGGAACATATCTATGAATCATATATTGGCAATTTGCGATGTGCAAAAAAAGTATGCATTGAAATTAGGAGATTATTTAAACGTTAAAGAGGGATTTCCCTTTCAGGTAAGGGTCTTTTCGACCATTGAGAAGCTAATGGAATTTGCAAAATTTCAAATTGTGGAGGTGGCGCTGGTATCCGAACAATATCGGGAACGGTTAGCGTGCAGGCAATTGGTAAATACCATTATTGTATTGAGCCCGGAAGGAGAAGACGGGGAGGAGGAGCTTCGAAGGGTATATAAGTATCAATCCGGAGAAAAGATCAAAAAGAAGATATTACAGATTATAGCAGACGATTCTAAGGGAGAAACCCACATTGTCAGAAATGTGACATTGAAGTTAATTGGTCTCTATTCTCCCATAAAGAGAAGTTTGCAGACAACATTCAGCCTGACAATGGGACAGATATTAGCAAAAAGAGGTAAGGTTCTTTATATCAATTTGGAGGGATATTCGGGTTTAAATATTCTTCTGAAGCAGAATTTTCAAAGGGATTTGTCAGATCTTTTGTATTATATGCAAAACGGAAAACAGGGTTTGCCTTATATATTGGAGAGCATGATAGAGACGGTAAACGGACTGGATATTTTACCACCCATGCTGTGCCAGATGGACTTAATCAGTATTGAGGCAAAGGTGTGGCTACGTTTCTTTTATGAATTGGAAAAGCATAGTGAGTATGAATACATAATTGTTGATTTATCGGATAGTGTGCAAGGCTTATTTGAACTGTTAAGACAGTGTGCAGTGGTATATACCGTAACGGAATCGGACGGATTTGCCATGGCCAAGATGGAGCAATACGAGAGTATGCTCAAGCAGTGTCATTATGAGGATGTTCTTGAAAAAACAAATAAATTCCAATTGCCAAAGTTTTCCTATCTGCCCAAGCAGTTGGACAGGCTGACAATGAGTGAATTGGCAGATGTGGTAAGGGAATGTTTAAAGGAGGATATCTATGCTGTCGGATAAAGAAAAAGAGTTGGAGCTCTCTATTAGAAAAAAGGTTCTGGATGCGCTTGATTATGAAGGGGATGTTTCAGATGAAAAAATAGAGGAATTGGTAACAAAAACCATAACAGAAGAATTGAAAAATGACTTTCTGCCATTCCATAAAAGAGTGTTATTAAGCCAGAAAATTTTTAATTCGTTACGGAAACTGGATATTTTACAGACCATTATTGATAATCCGGCTGTTACGGAAATAATGGTAAATGGTCCAAATGCCATCTTTGTAGAAGAGGCAGGGAGAATATACCGATGGAATCAACAATTTGAATCCGAAGAAAAATTGAATAATATCATTCAAATGATTGTGGCAAAATGCAACCGCGTTGTAAATGACACTTCTCCCATAGTAGATGCCAGGTTGGAAAACGGCTCAAGGGTCAATGTTGTATTAAATCCGGTTGCTTTAAACGGACCGATTCTGACCATACGGAGATTTCCGGAAAAGCCGTTTGATATGGAACAATTGATTGAACTGGGGGCCATAAACAGAGAAGCGGCAGAATTACTGAGAAAACTGGTGCAGGCCGGTTATAACATTTTAGTAAGTGGAGGAACCGGAAGCGGAAAAACAACCTTTCTAAATGTTTTATCAGGATATATTCCCAAAGACGAAAGAATTATAACCATTGAAGACAGCGCAGAGCTGCAGTTGATAGGGATTGATAATCTGGTGCGGATGGAGACGAAAAATGCCAATACAGAAAACGGGAAACCCATTTCCATAAGAGATTTGATTAAGACTTCTTTGAGAATGCGTCCCGACAGAATTATTGTAGGGGAAGTCAGGGGAGCAGAGGCCATGGATATGGTATGTTCTGCAATGAACTGCGGACATGATGGAAGTATGTCTACCATTCATGCCAATAGTGCAAGGGATACGGTGTTACGTTTGGAGACCATGATTCTTATGGCAGCACAGCTGCCCATTCTTGCAATCCGGCAACAGGTAAGCAGTGGGGTGGATATTATTGTCCACTTGGGAAGACTACGGGATAAAAGTAAAAAGGTCCTGGAAATTGTTGAGATAGTGGGAATGAAAGGAGAAGAGGTAGTAATGAAGCCTCTTTACCGGTTTGTGGAGGAAAGGGGAAAGGATACAAGCAGGGTAAGTGGTCAGCTGCAAAAGACGGGAGAATTGGAGCATGTTGAAAAATTGTGGGCAGCAGGTTTTGGTGAGGAGTAAAAAAAGGCAGAAAAGCCCGAAGCAGGATTACGGAACCTATGAGTATTCCTTAAAAGAATGGTTGCTATATGGGGCAGAAGCAATGGGCTATGTCTGTCTGTTGACGTATTTTTTCTATCGTACATGGAAGGGAGTCATTTGGTTGAGTCCGTTGGGAATTCTTTTTATGAAGAACCGGAAAAAGGAGTTGGTAAGAAAGCAGATGCAGAATCTGAGAGTTCAATTCAAGGATGCACTCATTTCCCTCCGGGCATCCCTACAGGCGGGATATTCTTTGGAAAATGCATGGATAGAAGCCCATAAGGAAATGAGCAGGTATCATGGGGCAGATAGTATGATTGCAAAGGAACTGTTGTTAATAAAAAGAGGTATTTATAACAGCCGCCCCCTGGAGCAGCTTTTGTGGGACTTCGGGGAACGCAGCCGAATAGAAGAAATTACAGAATTTTCCACCGTATTGTCAGTGGCAAAAAAGAGTGGAGGAAATATAAACGAAATCATACAGGAGAATATCCGTGTGATTGAAGAAAAAATGGATACGCGGCAGGAAATAGATTTATTGCTTAGCGGGAAAAAATTAGAAGCAAAGATTATGACGCTGATACCCTTTGCCATCATTTTGTACATGGATGTTACAGCCAGAGGGTATTTCGCACCATTATATCAGACCATAGGAGGGAATGTTTTAATGACGATATGTCTTGGACTGTATTTATCAGCAATGGGTATTTCACGAAAGATTGTCAACATTGATGTGTAATGAGGTAGTTATGAAAAAGAATAGGGAGAGTATTCCATGTTATTTGTTGAAAAAGTGGATACGGTTTTGCGAGAAACGAAATCGTTTGTGTGTTTCCCGTCATATGGAAAAGGAGCTCTGTAATCTGAATCCGGGAATACAGAAGGAAAAAGTAGTACGGGAGTATTGTCTGGAAAAAATCAAACTGGGATTACTGATTTGCGGTGTTAGTGGAATCATGGTTTTGTTAAGTGTCTGCAATGTGGCACGGGATGGTGATTTGGAAAGAGAGAGGTATATTCAAAGAAGTAAGGAGGGTAGAAGTAAAACCATAACATTGGACGCCAGAATAGGGGAAGAAAAGATAGAAGATGTTGTTATTGAGGTAAAAGAAAAGGAATTATCCCGGGATGAAAAAAACGCCTGTCTGGAAGAGATCAGGCAGCAGCTGAAAGAGGAAATATTGGGAGAAAATGAGAGTCTTGAGCAAGTCCGATATCCATTGAAGCTAATGAATACATGGGGAGAAGGAGAAATAACACTTTTTTGGACAAGTAGTAATTACAAGGTGCTCAAAGAGGATGGCAGTTTGGGAGACGAACGGATTCCGGAGGAAGGAACTGACGTAACCTTAAGGGTAGTAGCGGAGTGTGAAGGAGTAAGTATTAAGGAAGAGATACCCATACGGGTGTATCCCAAGGAGCAGACAGAGGAAGAGAGAATGAGGGAATCCCTAAGGACCCTGATTGAGGAAAAGGAAGAAAAAACCAAAACGGATGAGTATTTAGAGTTACCGAACACTATGGAGCACACAGAGATTATCTGGAGTGAGGCACGCGGAGGCAGGATTATATTAATGGCAGGATTGGGATTGCTTACCACGTTTTTAGTTTTATGGGGAAAAGACAGAGATGTTCATAAAAAATATGAAGAACGTAAGCAAACGTTACTATTGGAATATCCGGAATTTGTAAGCAAGCTGCAACTCTTTATCAGTTCCGGTATGAGTGCACGGAACGCGTTTATCCGATTGGGTAAGGATTATGAAATAAGGAAAGAACAGGGAGGAAAGAAAAAATTCGTATATGAAGAATTGCTGGTAACCATTCGGAAAATGGAGAATGGAATGAGTGAAATGGAAGCATATGACTATTTTGCAAAACGATGTGATTTGATTTGTTATAAGAGACTAATGTCTATGATTTTACAAAATGTAAGAAAGGGAACGGAGGGATTAAAAGAAAGTTTAGTAACGGAAACCAAGAATGCATTTGAAGAGCGGAAACAGGTGGCAAGGAGACTGGGGGAGGAAGCAGGAACCAAGCTATTGTTACCGATGATGCTGATGATGGGGATTGTTTTGATGATAATTGTAGTTCCGGCGTATTTTTCGTTTGGAGGAATCTAATAAAGGAAGGAATAAAACTATGATGGTAAATAAAAGAGTAAAAAATTTTTTCATGGAAGAAGAAGGAATGGGAACGGTGGAGATGATTTTGATTATCGTGGTATTAATTGGGCTGGTTATTATTTTTAAAGAGCAATTGAATGACCTGGTAAACGATATTTTTAAAAAGATAGTAAGTCAGGCAAATAGTATATAGGGATGTAAAGATGAAAAAAGAGGGGTACATAACGGTCTATTTATCGCTTATGGTAGCGGTCATGCTGTCTTTCATTTGCGCATTGATGGAAGGAATCCGGGTACAGACAATCCGGTTTCAGACAGAATGTGTCATGGATATGGGGATAACCAGTATTTTTGCGGAATATCATCGGGAGTTATTGGAGCAATATGGTTTGTTTGCCATTGATACTTCTTATGGAAGTTCCGATGGGGAAGAAGAAAAAGTAAAATCTCATCTCTTACAATATATGAATATGAATTTTATTCCATCCGGGCAGAACCGGGTACCGGGATATAAGGATTTAACCGCCGTTCATGCGGATAACGGGGCGTTATCCAAGGTGTCTTATTTATCAGACGGGAGAGGGACAGTGCTGGAATATCAGATACTCCAATATATGAAAGAGCAAACCGGATTATCTTTTGCGGAGGAGTTTTTTCAGGAAGTATCCGTGGAGGAGGAAACGGAAGAGTATCAACGGCTGGAGCAGAAAAAGAACAGCAGCTATAAACAAATTCAAAGGATTTTAAGTAAGCTGAATGAAGAGAGAGATCCGGAAGAAGAGAAGATTACGATTGAAAATCCGGCGGAGAGAATAGAGGAAACCAAGGGAAGCTTTTTATTGGATTTGGCTGTAAAAGACAGTGAAAAATTGCAATCCAATAAGGTTCTTCTTTCCCGTTATTTTAGTCATAGGAATTGCGGCGAGGGGGAAGGGTTATGGGAAGACCAATCTTTGCCGCAGGGAATGGGAAACCGAGGGTTATTTCAAAAATATCTTTTTATGAAGTGTGGATACTATGACGCCTTAAAGGATAATTCCGCATTGGGATACCAATTGGAATATCTTCTGTTCGGGAATTCGGAAGACGTAGAGAATTTGAATGATATGGCAAAAAGGTTGTTAAAGGTCCGGTATGTAGTTAATGCGGCATATCTGTTTCGTAGTAGTGACAAGATGAATGAGGCCTCTGCTTTAGCGGCTACGGTAACAACGGGGATAGGAAGCCCGCAACTGACAGAGGCCGTTAAAGTGACCATTTTGTTTGCATGGTGTTATGCGGAATCCATACAGGATTTGCGGATTTTATTTGATGGAAATGCGGTGGCAGAGGTAAAGAGTGACACCACGTGGAATGTGGAATTAAGTGAGCTGTTACAATTTTCTGCCACCTTGGATTCCTATTATTCGCCCGGGAAGGGAAAAGAATATAAGGATTATCTTTCCGACTTTTTGTTTCAAAAGGAAAAGGAAACCTTGCGGATCCGACTGATGGACATTATGGAAATGGATATCCAAAAGACCCTGGGAAATCAATATTTTCAGGTGGATCATTGTATTTATCAGCTAGAAGCAAGTGTAAATGTGTCCAGTAAATATGGTTATGGCTATTCCATTACCAGAGACTATTCTTATGAGTAAAGGAGGAATGATGATGTCCTTTTTGAGTAGCAGAACCTTCTTAATGTGTAGCAATGAATCAAAGGTAGTAAAGTCTTCTCTCCAGGCATATCCGAAAAAAAGAAGTTGTAAATCCCGTAATCATAACAAACTGCTTTCAAAAAGGATGTCATCATTTCTCCTTTCCGGCAGGGAAGGAAGTATGACAGTAGAGGCGAGCATAGCGATTCCGGTGTTTCTATTTGCCATTCTCAATCTACTTTCCATTATTCTTCTCTTTGGAGAATATTCATCTACTCTTGCAGACATGCACCAAAAGGCAATGGCACTTTCGGTGCATGCCCATATCTTAGAAGAAGGACAGGAGGTAAACAACGACTTAATCCGATTGACAAAAGCGCAAAAATTAGAGCCCCTTATTCCGTTTATGGGATTTGATACGGCACGAACAATTGTAAACTGCCGGGTAAGAAAGTGGACCGGATATGATGTGATGAGTACACAGGAAATGAGTGAACAGGAGGAGTGGGTATATGTCACACCGGGAGGAGAGGCCTATCATAGAGACCGCAATTGCAGTTATTTGAATCCAAAAGTATTATCGGCACCCACTGTTAAGATAGGGGAATATCGGAATAAGGATGGGGAAAAATATGGGATTTGCAGCGCTTGTAAAGAAAATACCCTTACGGGAATCTGTTTTTATACAGAGTATGGGAACCGTTTTCATACAACCCTTAGATGTTCTTCCTTAAAGAGAACCATTGAATCCGTAAAGAAATCGGAGGTAGGAAACCGTCATGCATGCAGTAAATGTGGAGAGTAGCGGAATAGCAATCATCTGTTGGACGATGATGTTTTTGGCAATTAGTATGTATTTCGATGTGAAGGAACAGAAGATACCGGCAATCTGGTTGTGGGGGAACTTAGTGATTGGGATTGTTTATAGGGTATTCTTTTATGAAGGAGAAAATGAGGCCGGTACGATGGCTGCCCTATTACCGGGAATCAGTATTCTCATTATGGCAAAGCTCAGTCATCAGATGGGAGAGGGGGACGGGTATCTGATTATGGTTACCGGTTGTTTCTTACCCATACAAAATCATATTAAGATAATCCTCATTGCCTTTTGGTTGGCAGCAGGGTTTGCCATAGGAATGGTAGTGATAAGGAAGGAGAGAGGGAATAAGAGAATTCCGTTTGCTCCATTTGTTTTTGTTGCATTCCTTTTCGCAGTCTGGGGAAAGGGGAATATCCGATAAAGGGGAAGAATGATGAAAAAGAAGATGTATGATGCCTATATGACAATAGAGGCATCATTTGTGATACCCATGTCATTTTTACTAATGATTTTACTTTTATATATTGGATTTTTTTGTTATGAAAAAAGTATTTCCGTACAATGCTGTTATCTGGCAGCATTGCGGGGAAGTAATGAATGGAATTTATCAGGAAGCGGGTTGGAAAACTATGTGGATGACATGATGAAGCAATTGGTGGAAGAAAAGTATTTGGTACGGACAGAACAGGCATACAAAATAGCAACCGGTAATTCTTCCGTAACGGTACAGACAGAAGGGATGATTAAGGTCCCTTTTTCTCTTCCCATTGGCAGTGAAGCCGACAGATGGAATATATGCAGTGAAAAAACAGCAGAGCGGCATCAACCCACTTCCTATATCCGAAGGTATCAGGCAGCAAAGGAGTTGGTAAAATGAGGGAAGTGCTTATAAAGAGTGAATTTGACCGTAGTTTTTTATTAATCAATAATGATGGATTGGAGGAGAGTTATGAATATGCGATGCTGATTCATAACCGGATTAGCGGATTATTGGATTGTAAATCCCGTTATTTAGAGGAGAAGTCCTACTGTGCATACGATATTTCATCCAAACGGTCATTGGAACAGGAATATGCATCTAAGAAGATGGGATTTACGGATTTGGTTGATTTGTTTTATGGAATACATAGAGCGATTACAAAAGCAGGGGAATATTTACTGAGGCAGGAAAACTTTTTGCTTCTTCCCCAATATATGTACATGGATTTGGAATCAGAGGAACTGGAATGCTTATATGTTCCGGAAGCAGAAGAACTGTCTTTGGAAAGGAAGGAAGCTTACCGGGCATTAGCCGATTTCTTGTTGGATAAGGTGGACCATAAGGATGAACATGCGGTAAATATAACCTATCATTTTTATAAAATATCCAAGGAGGATTTTTTTTCCTTTGATTCCTTTGTCAGTTTTATGGAAAAGGAAATACTTTTGGTTCAGGCAAAGGAACGTAAGGAGAAAATAAAAGAAGAAGATAGTGTACCGGTTTGTATTAGGGAAGCAGAATCCGTAAAAGAAGAGATAGCCATTGAGGAAACCGGAAATAGCGGGGAGTCTTTCAAATGGTGGATTCCCGGAAGTATGTTTTTAATGGGAGCGCTATTAACTGCCTTGTATCTGTTTGTTCCATGGGGAAAGGATTACGCAGGGTATGTATTGGTTCCGGGTCTGAGTATAATTGTCTGGGCAATCATACTATTATTGCGAAATCTGATTTTGGTATACAAAGACAGACAGGAGGCAGAGTGCATAAGGGAAAATGAAATTGTCCGGATAGAAGAATACTTTGATGATGGGATGGATGATGTAACCGTCTTTTTCGACAAGGAAGAGTTCCTATGTTTAAAATGGAAGGAAGGGCATTTCTCCAAAGAGTATAGTATGGATGCCTTCCCGTTAACCGTAGGAAAAGTAAAAGAAGGCGTTCAAATTGAAATAAGGGATGCTTCCGTCAGCCGTCTTCATGCCAGATTCCGTAAGCAGGGGAACAGCATATTCTTACAGGATTTGGATTCCACAAACGGAACCTTTGTAAATGAAAAACGGCTGCAGACAGGAGAAGAAGCAATTATTAAGCGAGGTGACGAAATACAGTTTGGTAAAATCATAGTAAATGTTGTATAATATTTTCCATGATGAGAAAGCAATTAGAACATTATTTGGTAAAGGAAGGATTTTTTCCGTTGACTTCAAACGTGAGTGATATTTCCGCACTTGTAAAGTTTGAGAGCAATTTGTTGAATATCCTTCAGATTATTGATTATAGAAAAGAGATATATTTAGACAAAGAACAATACGAAGAGATTAAAACGTCTTTGCGCGGTGCCTTTCAAGATAAGGGGGTATCTGAGATACATATTCTTTCTTTAATTCTTTCGGAGGATATGGAGAGAGGGACAAGTCTTGGAGAAAAGGACCCGTTTTGTTGGCAGGTGGATACAAAGACATCGGAGCTTGTAATCGGAGAAGAGAAGCAACCGGATTTTTATGGAATGAAGGGATTGATTCAATCCTTTTTGGATAGATGGAAGGAGGACCCTTCCCAGTTTGAAGAGAAGAACGAAGAAGAACCGGTAACACCAACAAGAATGCAATCGGTTATTGCCTATTTGAAACAGGCACCTTATGTTTCATTGGCATTGGTTATTGTGAATTTGATTCTGTGTTTTTGTTGTATCGAAAATCCAAAGTTTTTTTACGGACAGGGCAGCTCCGGGTATGTTTTTATCAAGGCGGGAGAATGGTATCGTTTAATAACGTCAATTTTTCTTCATGATAGTGTAGACCATTATTTCAGCAATATGCTTCTGCTTTATTTTTTAGGAAATATTCTGGAAAAAAGAGTAGGACGCATCCGGTTTTTGTCCATGTATCTGCTGACAGGAATATCGGGAAATGTATTGTCCTGTTTCTATGAATATTATGTGGGAAAGTACTATATTACCTTCGGAGCCAGCGGAGCCGTATTCGGATTAATCGGCATGCTGTTCTATTTGGTAATACGCAGGGACGAAAAGATTAAAATATCCATGCCGGCAATGTTCATCTTTGTAATATACAGTATTTACAGCAGTTTTGTGGGTACCCAGGTTAATGTGGTGGCTCATTTGGGTGGGCTGCTTAGCGGAATGTTGTTAATGTTTGTATTTTGTCTAAGGAGGAAATCACGTGAAAATTAACATTTATTATGGCGGACGGGGATTGATGGATGACCCTACCTTGTTTGTGATTAACAAGATGCAGGAAGTATTGGAAGAATTGAATGTGAAAGTGGAGCGCTTTATGTTGAAGGAATTGAAAAGCTCCATTACAACCTTACCTCAGACATTAAAAGAGGCAGACGGAATCATTCTTGCTACAACCATCGAATGGTACGGAATCGGCGGATATATGCAGGAGTTTTTAGATGCCTGCTGGTTATACGGAGATAAAGAAAAAATTAGCAAGGTATACATGTGCCCTATAGTTATGTCAACCACTTATGGAGAAAGAGAAGGCAAGCTGGATCTTGCTACCGCATGGGAAATCCTGGGTGGACTTCCGTGTAGCGGTATTTGCGGATATATTGCGGATTTTTCTGAATTGGAGATGAACGAAGGATACGCGAGTCTGATTGAGAAAAAGGCAGAGAATGTATATCGGACAATTAAGCAGCAGGTTGTAAGCTTCCCGGCAAGTAATCAGGCGGTAAAGCAGAAGGTATTGGTGTCAAAGAGTATTGAATTTACACCACAGGAATCCGAGCAGTTGTCCCAATATGCGGCAGATGACAGTTATGTACAGCGTCAGAAGGAAGATCTTCAGGAGCTTGCAAGCATGTTCCGTGGAATGATGAGTCAGGATGGTATGGAAGGTATTGATGATTACGATTCTAAATTTGAAAAGCATTTTCATCCGATACCGGGATTCCGGGCAAGCTATAAATTTACGATAGAAGGAACCGGAAGAGTAATCGGATTACAGATTAACGGAAAAGAATTACTCCGTAATGATGACATGGCAAAGGCCGACGTAGAGGCGCATATTACGGAAGACGCTATGAATGAAATTATGGCGGGACGAATGACCTTCCAAAGAGCTTTTATGGGCGGCGATATGAAGATGAAGGGTGATTTTAAGATTCTTCGTACATTGGATGAAATATTTGTCTTTATGTAGGTTTTGTTTTGAATAAAAGGTGGAGGATAATGAAATGAAGGATGATAATTGCATTTTTTGCAAATTAGCAAATGGAGTATTTCCAACGAATAGCATTTATGAAGATGAAGATTTTAACGTAATATTGGACTTAGGACCGGCAACCAAGGGACATGCCCTGATTTTACCAAAGGAGCATTACAACAATTTGTATGAACTTCCGGACGAGACGGCTGCAAAGGTAATGAAGCTTGCCAAGAGAATGGCGATTCATATGACGGACAGATTAGGGGCAGATGGTTTTAACCTGCTTCAGAATAACAATGAAGTAGCCGGACAGACGGTGTATCATTTTCATATGCACCTGATTCCAAGATATGAGGGAGACGGACAGCATATTTCCTTTGTACCGGGCAAG
Source organism: Lachnospiraceae bacterium (assembly GCA_045531685.1). GTDB lineage: Bacteria > Bacillota > Clostridia > Lachnospirales > Lachnospiraceae > RGIG8767. Next base: position 28,853 of record JAZSEL010000164.1, read on the forward strand.
CCGTCAGCAGAGGAGTTAACAGCCATAAAGGAAATGATTATAGAATAGATACAAGAAAAGAAGGAGTTGAAAGGGAAAACCTTTCAACTCCTTTTGGCGTACTAGGAATGATTAAAATCCAATGTCTGTTTTCAACCAGGCAAGAACCTGATCAACGGTTTCAAAATGACCTTCTTCTACACCTGTTTCAGAACGTTGTGTATTTTTCTGGGCCTGAACCTTAAGCATGAGAGACTTTCCTTCTGCAAATCCAAATGCTTTACATCCTGCATCGACAAACTTCTTAGTCATAGTTACCAATTCACCGCCTTCAGTAGGTGAAACCGGACTCATCTGTGAACAATCTGCGATATAAGCCCAACCGGATTTCCAAGCGGCAGCTTCTGCCAAAACGGTTTCGGTAAGCCATTTCAACTCGTCAACATTTGTTTTTCCAACACCGGTAGAAAGAACGATTTTTCTTCCCGGAATGGTTTCTACTGTCTGTGCTCCATTTTTCTTTGCCATAGTATAATCTCCTTATCCATTATTTTTGAAATATTCAACCAACAAAGGGATATTTTCTAAATTATAATGCAATTTATGGCAAATTGTCAATAAATACAGAACAGAAGCATAAAGACAACAACAAATTACCATGAAAAAAGTTCGCGTATTCCGCATCATACGAAATACACGAACTTTATTAATATCCACTATATACAGGGGTTTTACTTAACCGAAGTATCTAGCCAATAAACCTTCGAATGCTTTTCCGTGTCTTGCTTCATCTCTAGCCATTTCATGAACTGTGTCATGGATAGCGTCTAAGTTAAGTTCTTTTGCTCTCTTAGCTAAGTCGAACTTACCTGCTGTTGCACCGTTTTCAGCGTCAACTCTCATTTCAAGGTTTTTCTTTGTAGAAGCTGTTACCACTTCACCTAATAACTCTGCAAATTTAGCAGCATGTTCTGCTTCTTCCCAAGCTGCCTTTTCCCAGTAAAGACCGATTTCCGGATAACCTTCTCTGTGAGCAACTCTTGCCATTGCAAGATACATACCAACTTCTGAGCATTCTCCTTCAAAGTTAGCTCTTAAATCCATAATAATGTCTTCCGGAGCACCCTGTGCAACACCAACAACATGTTCTGCTGCCCAAGTCTTCTCTGCAGACTGAGCTGTAAATTTCTCAGCCGGAACATTACAAATTGGGCACTTCTCCGGTGCTGAATCTCCTTCATGAACATAACCACATACCTGACATACAAATTTCATAGTTTTAATCTCCTTTTCTTATTATAATTGTGTTAATACCGATTGTGATTCTTTTTGAATCAAATTTGGATTATAGTAATCCGCCCCCCGCGGAACCGGAGCAGTTATGAATGCTCTGTACATTCTTCGCATGAACCGTAGAAATAAGCCACATGACCTTTAATCTGTCCACCAAAATTGGTACCTGCAATCGTATCAATGGACTCCAGACTGCCCATATCAAGATCAATCACTCTGCCACAAGTCTGACAGATGAAATGATAATGCGGTGAGGTGTCAGCATCAAAATGGTCCATGCCATCTCCGACTCGCAATCTTAGTAACTCTCCCATATCGGAAAGAAGGGTAAGGTTGCGATAGACCGTGCCTAAACTGATATTGGGAAATTCCTTGCGGACATTTTCATAAACCACATCAGCAGTGGGGTGGTCCTTCCTTGTCATTAAAAAGCTCTTAATCGCTTCCCTTTGTCGGCTGTATTTAAGTGCCATATTCACTCCTTTCTAAAAATAGGAATCATTACTGTTATCGTTATAATACATAATTCCTCATACTTTGTCAACATTTTTATTTTTTTTTAATAAGAAAATTGAAAACGCTTTATTTTCTGATGAAAATACTGTGGTATACTGTACATAATTAAAATAAGGAAGCGTAAAGTATGAATTTAAAAAAGCGGTTAACCATAACGTTTATTGCGTTGACATTTCTTCCTATCTTCATTACGGTTATCACTTTTATCTTTTTATGTGGAGTGGCAGCATTTAATGAAGGAAATTCCGGAATTTTAAATGAATTATCTTTGGAGTCCATATCGGAGATTACGTATTTAACGGAAGAAACTTATTATGAAATAGAGGCACAGATAGGGATTGACCCGGGGCGGTTTGAAAATGAAGCATACTTAGATGAGTTAAATTCCCGGTTAAAGGGACAGGCGTCCTATATTATAGTAAGAAAGAATACGGAGTTTATTTATTTAGGAGACGATGAGACAAACCAACAGCTTTTAGATGAGCTGCCGACTTTTGATAATCATAATGAAGGACCGGAGGCGGGATATTATTTCCGACGGTTTAATAAAGTAATAAAGCAATTTGACTTTTCATTTGGCGATGGAAGTGAGGGAAGTCTCTTTGTGGTTACCAGTTTGAAGGAAGTGGTTTCCAGCAAAACGGTTTTCCAATTATTCCTGATAGTGGCATTTGTGCTTATTGTTACCAGCGTGGGACTGACCAGGTGGATTAACAGGGGTGTGTTCTATCCGGTGCGGGAATTGAATCATGCCATGTCTTGTATAGCGAAAGGGAATTTTGATTATGCTTTACAGATAGAAGAAAACAACGGGGAAATCGAACAGCTATACAAAAGCTATGAGGATATGCGTCTTAAGTTAAAAGAGGCATCTGAAGAAAAAATCCAGAACGAGAAACAGAACAGGGAATTGGTTAGTAACATTACCCATGACCTTAAAACACCGATTACTTCCATCAAAGGATATGTGGAGGGAATTATTGATGGGGTAGCAGATACTCCGGAAAAAATGGATAAATACATTAAGACCATTTACACAAAGGCAATGGAAATGGACCGGTTGATTAACGAGCTTACGTATTATTCCGGAATAGATTCCAACCGGATTCCGTATCATTTCCAGAGAATTAATGTGTCGGATTATTTTAATGATTGTGTAGAGGAAGTCGGATGGGATTTGGAGTCCAAGAATATTAAGCTGAATTATTCCAATCTGCTTCTATCGGATACCAAGATTATTGCAGACCCCCAGCAGCTTAAGAAGGTCATTAATAATATTATAGGTAACAGCGTAAAATATTTGGACAAAAACAGACCCGGAGAAATTGATATCCGCCTGTTAGACGAATTGGATTCCATCCGTGTGGAGATTGAGGATAACGGGAAAGGAATTGAGGCGAAGGATCTGCCGAATATTTTCGAGCGTTTTTACCGTACGGATGCATCCCGTAACTCTGCTCAGGGAGGTAGCGGAATCGGATTATCCATCGTGAAAAAGATTATTGAAGACCATGGTGGGTATATCTGGGCAACCAGTAAGGTGGATGAAGGAACATGTATGCACTTTGTAATACGTAAATATAGAGAAACACAGGAGGAAGTAGAATGAGCAAGATTTTAATTATTGAAGATGAAGTGGCAATTGCAGATTTAGAAAAGGATTATTTGGAGTTAAGCGGATTTGAAGTGGCGATTGAACATGCCGGCGATACGGGTTTGGAAAGAGCCTTAAAGGAAGATTTTGACCTTATTGTATTGGATTTGATGCTCCCGGGAATGGACGGATTTGAGGTATGTAAGAGAATCCGTGAAGAAAAGGACATTCCGGTACTAATGGTTTCAGCTAAGAAGGATGATATTGATAAAATCCGTGGTCTGGGTCTTGGAGCCGATGATTATATGACTAAGCCGTTTAGCCCAAGTGAGTTGGTTGCCAGAGTAAAAGCCCATATGGCAAGATATACGCGGCTGGTAAGCTCTAATCAGAAGGTGAATGATATTGTGGAAATCCGGGGAATCAAGATTGACAAAACAGCCAGACGTGTTTATATTGACGGAGAAGAAAGAGCGTTTACCACAAAGGAATTTGATTTATTAACATTCCTTGCAGAGAATCCAAATCATGTATATACTAAGGAAGAATTATTCCGTGAAATTTGGGATATGGATTCTATCGGAGACATTGCAACCGTTACGGTTCACATTAAAAAGATCCGTGAAAAGATTGAATTTGATACAGCCAATCCTCAGTACATTGAGACTATCTGGGGAGTTGGGTACCGGTTCAAAGTATAATTGGTTGTAATGTAGTGCTCAATTTTATAGAAAGAAATGAGAGAGACTATGTTAGAACAGTTACAGCCACAGCGTGTATTTTATTACTTTGAGAGAATGTGCGAAATTCCACACGGCTCGGGAAATACGAAGCAGATTAGTGATTTCTGTGTGGATTTTGCGAAGGAACACCAGTTGGAATATCATCAGGATGCAGATAATAATGTAATTATTATTAAGGAGGCAACGCCGGGCTACGAAAATAAGGAGCCGGTTATTATCCAGGGACATTTGGACATGGTGTGTGAAAAGACAGCCGATTGTACCAAGGATATGGAAACAGAAGGACTGGATGTTTATGTGGATGGCGATGAAGTCCGTGCTAAGGACACAACTCTTGGTGGTGACAACGGAATCGCGGTTGCTATGGCACTTGCTATTTTAGAAAGCAAGGAGCTTGCCCATCCAAGAGTAGAAGCAGTATTTACCGTAGACGAAGAAATCGGTCTTTTGGGAGCGGGAAGTATTGATGTGTCCCCATTAAAAGGAAAGCTTATGCTGAATCTGGATTCCGAAGACGAGGGAATTTTTACCGTAAGCTGTGCGGGAGGCAATTCATCGGACTGCCGTCTGCCGCTTAAGAAAACAAAATACAGTGGTGCGGTTTATATTCTTGAGATTACCGGATGCAAGGGTGGTCATTCCGGTGTGGAAATCGATAAGGGAAGAAGTAACCCGAATGTATTGATGGGACGTCTTTTACAAGATATAAAAACAGAGGCAGCAATACAGCTGGTTTCTGTGGATGGCGGATTAAAGGATAACGCCATTCCGGTACAGTCAAAGGCGGTATTGGTGTGTGATAGTGCAAACGCAGTGGAGACATCCGTGGAACGGATGAGAGGTATATTTGCCAACGAATATGCGGGAACAGACCCGGATATCAGAATAACCATTACAAAAGAAGATAATGCAACCGTAGAGGTTGTGGATGGTGCTTTGACAGACAAGATGATTTGTATGTTAACCTGTATGCCAAACGGAATTCAGAGAATGAGCGCTGATATAGAAGGTCTTGTGCAGACATCTTTGAATATAGGAATTGTAGAAACAAATGAAAAGGATTTCCGTATGTCCTTCTGTGTGCGCAGTAGTGTGGACAGTGAGCGGGAGATGCTCAACCGGAGCATCGGAAGTCTTATGGAGCTGCTTGGCGGAACCATGGAGATAGAAGGTGCCTATCCGGGATGGGAATATAAGAAGGATTCCAGACTCCGTGAACTGATGATTGATGTATTCAAGGAACAGTACGGAAAGGAACCAAAGGTAGAAGCTATTCATGCCGGATTGGAATGCGGTATGTTTGCAGGTAAGATACCGGGCTTGGATTGCGTATCCATAGGTCCTGATTTACGGCAGATTCATACAGTAAGAGAGAGCATGAGCATACCTTCCGTGCAGAGAGTATATGAATTTGTACTGAGAGTATTGGAAAGAATGTAAGTCCGGGACGGCTGGGATATATTACAGGAAAGCAAGTATGAAAATAGTTTACGAAGACAAAGACCAGATTGGGATTCATAAGCCGGCCGGGATAGCAACACAGACGGCAAGGCTTGGGGAGAAGGATTTGGTGAGCGAAGTGAAGAACCATATTGCACAGTCGGGCAGTGGCAACAATCCCTATGTGGCAGTGATTAACCGTCTTGACCAACCGGTAGAGGGAATTGTTCTGTTTGCCAAAAATCCAAAGGCGGCAGCGGCATTAAGTACACAGATGCAGGATGGCCGTATGCAGAAGTATTATCTGGCCGTCGTATACGGAAATATGGAAGCAAAAGAGGCTTCCTTGGTAGATTATTTGCAAAAGGATGGGAAAACCAATACGTCAAAGGTAGTTGATTCCCATGCTAAGGATGCCAAAAAGGCGGTGTTGGAATATACCGAAGAAGTCACAGCAGAGAATATGCAGCTCGTGCGGATTCGTTTGTTAACCGGAAGACATCATCAGATTCGGGTGCAGTTTGCAAGCAGAGAGCATCCCCTTGTGGGAGACAGCAAATACGGAACCGGGAAGAGTAAGGCATTTTCAGCACAGAAGAATGTCCGGGTTCCGGCATTGTGTGCGTATCAGTTACAGTGGAAGCATCCGGTTACGGGAAAAAATATAGAAATATCGATAGAGCCGGAGCATATGCTACTACGGGAACTTCGTAAGAATAAATAAGTACAGGGTTAAGAATAAGGTGGGGAGAAATCATGAAACAAGGGAAAGGTAAGCAGTCATCTATGAGTGTGGACAGTATCGTGATTTCTCTTTATTTATTTGTTATGTTGGGAATATTCCCGCTGTATTATAAATACCGGTATGCAGGTATGGGAGAAGCAAAGTATAAGATGTTCTTATACGCTTCCGGCGGCTGCATAGTGGTATTTTTTTTCATAAGCCTGATACAGGTATTGATTGCGAATAAGGGAAAAGTAAAAGGGTTTCAGCTAAATTCTTTAGATAAAGCCGTAGTAATTTATTTTGGAATAACCCTGCTTTCCTTCCTTCTTTCCCCATTTAAGAAAATGGGATTTTGGGGAGCGGACGGATGGAGTATGGGATTGCTGACCCAGACAGTATTTGTCTGCATCTATTTTTTAGTGGCAAAGGCATGGAATTATAAGATGTGGGCACCGGTATTGCTTCTGATATCCTCATCCATGGTCTTTTTAATTGGGATTTTTCATCGGTTTGACGTGGACCTTCTTCCTATTTATGGGGACTTGGATGAGTACTATAAGGTATTGTTCTTATCCACCATGGGACAGTCAAGCTGGTATTCCTCCTTCCTTTGTACGGTTTTTCCTATAGGGTTGTATTTGTTTTACAGCAGTGAAAAGAAATATGTGCGCTTGCTTGCCGGCATATACTCCGTCATTGCCATGAGCTCCCTGGTTACACAGAATACGGACAGTGCCTTTTTATCCTTGGCAGCAGTCGTCCTTGCGTTGTTTTATGTAAGCTTTGATAAAAAAGAAAGACGTTTCGCTGTCAAATCAAGATGGAAACGGTTTGCAGAAGTGGTATTACTGATATTGGGAAGCTTTTGTTTTGTGGGATTCTGTCAGGAAGTATATGCAGACCGGATGATACCGCTGGACAGCCTGTCTTTGTTTATGTCTCAGAGTGTATGGATACGGGCTCTGTTTTTGTCAGCACTTCTGTTCTATGGTTTTGTTTGCCGAAAAGAAGAGCGGAAGAACGGGAAAGACGATGGAAAAGGCAAGAGGGTATGGTTTTGGATACTTTTGATGCTCCTTGGGGCGGGAATTGGTGGAACCATCCTGTTTATTGTGCTGAATACCAACGGATATTTGCTGGAGCACTTTGGTTACCAAAGCAGCAATAATTATTTGCTGTTTAATGAGCAGTGGGGAAACGGAAGGGGATTTGCCTGGAAATTCACGGTGAGAAGTTTTTGGGATTTTTCATTATTGCAGAAGCTTCTTGGAGTGGGACCGGATTGTTTTTCGGCTTATGTAAGCAGTGTGCCGGAATATTCGGAACAGATGCGGAATTTCTGGGGCGATTTGGTATTAACCAATGCGCATAATGAGTATCTTACCAAGCTGTATGATTTGGGAATATTGGGCTTGCTTTCTTATGTGGGAATGCTATTGGTTGCCGTAAGGCTCTTTTTCACACACAGGAAAGAGAACCGCTTGCTTCCGGCAATCGCCCTGTGTGCGGTATCTTACATGGTTCATAATATTTTTTGCTACGAGCAGGTGTGCTGTAGTCCGATATTTTATATATTGTTGGGAATGGGAAGTAATTTGATTTATAAATTACACCGTAGGAGTACATACTAATTCTGTTACATCATCCGGGATGAATCGAGTTTCATCCGGAACAGAAAGGCAGGAATGGGTATGGAAAAATTATGGAAATATAAAAGAGAAATTATGACAGGAGTGTTACTGACATTCCTGTTGTTTTTTGTTTTAAAATATATTTTTCCGCTCCTATCGCCCTTTATTCTTGCGTATCTTACTGTTTACTCCGTGTATCCGTTTTTGTATCGGATAGAACAAAAATGGAAGGTAAAAAAACCCATTACCATGTTTTTGGTATTGGGGATAATTATGGTGATTTTACTCGGTATCGTGTGGATAATTGCACTGATTTCCAGCGGAAGTGTGGAAGAAGCCATCCCGCTTATTCTGGAATGGAAAAACCGGTTGATGCAGACGCTGAATATTGAAATGATTAATAAGCTTGTTCCGGAAGTCATCCGGAATTCCTTTTCCTATATACAAAAGGTATTCCCGATTTTTGCATATCTGGGAATCTATCTGATTGCTACTATTTTAATGGCAAAGGACTTTGATGTTTTGATGGAAAAGGTACACAGTATCGGTGCTTTGGATATTTTTATGAATGTGGTTAATGAAATTGTGCATACAGCAGGGAAATACCTGAAGGCACAAGTGGTTTTGATTTTCATGATTATGGGGGTCTGCATCGCCGGTTTTTATTTGATAGGAGTTTCCTCAGCCATTCTTTTGGGGGTGTTGGCAGGATTGATGGATGCGTTACCCTTTATCGGAACCAGTATTGTTTTGATTCCTACAGCCGTAATATTTTTCTTGGAAAAAGAGGCACTAAAAGGCGGAGTGGTTCTGGTTATTTATCTTATTTGTGTGGGTATCCGGGAGTTTATGGAGCCTAAGCTTATGGGGAAGGAACTGGACATTATTCCGGTTGTTATGCTGATTTCTATTTTTGTCGGAGTCAAGCTTTTTGGGGTGTCCGGAATCATAAAGGGTCCCCTTGCCATTGTTTTGTATAAAAATATTTGGACCGCGTTGAATAAAGTTGACAAGCCCGAAAAAAACGACTTATAATCTCAGTAAGTATGTATACAATGAAAGGGTTTTTACAATGGCAGAGAAAAAGTTAGTAGAAGCGATTACTTCCATGGAGGAAGATTTCGCGCAGTGGTACACAGACGTGGTTAAAAAGGCAGAACTGGTAGATTATACAAGCGTAAAGGGGTGTATGGTCATTAAGCCGGCAGGATATGCTATCTGGGAGCTGATTCAGAAACAGCTTGATGACAGATTTAAGGCAACCGGTGTTGAAAATGTATATCTTCCGATGTTTATTCCGGAAAGCCTTTTACAGAAGGAAAAGGATCACGTAGAAGGATTTGCACCGGAGGTTGCATGGGTAACTCACGGTGGATTGAATCCATTACAGGAAAAATTATGTGTACGTCCTACTTCAGAGACTTTATTCTGTGATTTTTATAGTAATGATATTCACTCCTACAGAGACCTGCCGAAGGTGTATAACCAGTGGTGTTCGGTAGTCCGTTGGGAAAAAGAAACAAGACCATTCCTCCGTTCCAGAGAGTTCTTATGGCAGGAAGGTCATACTGCTCATGCAACAGCAGAGGAAGCAGAAGAAAGAACCATTCAGATGCTTAATGTATATGCGGATTTCTGTGAAGAAGTACTTGCTATGCCGGTAGTACGCGGACGTAAGACAGACAAAGAAAAATTTGCAGGTGCAGAAGCTACTTACACGATTGAAGCATTAATGCATGATGGTAAGGCATTGCAGTCCGGTACAAGCCATAACTTTGGTGACGGCTTTGCAAAAGCATTTGGTATTCAGTATACAAGCAAGGACAATAAGTTAGAATATGTACACCAGACATCATGGGGTATGACAACAAGACTGATTGGCGCTATTATCATGGTACACGGTGATAATTCCGGTCTGGTATTACCGCCACTGGTAGCACCGACTCAGGTTATGATTGTGCCAATCATGCAGAAAAAAGAAGGTGTTCTTGAAAAAGCTGCTGAGTTAAAAGAACTTTTAGCAGCAAAGGGATGCCGTGTTAAGGTAGATGATTCGGATAAGAGTCCGGGATGGAAATTCTCTGAACAGGAAATGAGAGGTATTCCGCTCCGTATTGAAATCGGACCAAAGGATATTGAAGCGAATAAGTGCATTATTGTACGTCGTGATAACAGAGAAAAGATAGAAGTATCGTTAGATGAACTGGAAAGCAAGGTAACAGAGCTTCTTGATATCATTCAGAAGGATATGTTAGTAAGAGCAAGAGAACACCGTGATGCACATACCTATGTAGCCACCACGATGGACGAAATGGAAACGATTCTGAATGAAACTCCCGGTTTTGTAAAAGCCATGTGGTGTGGTGACCAGGCATGTGAGGATCAGATTAAAGAAAAGTATTCCGCTACCAGCAGATGTATGCCATTTGCCCAGGAGCAGCTGGCAGATACCTGCGTATGCTGTGGAAAACCGGCTCAGAAAATGGTTTATTGGGGAAGAGCGTACTAATTTCTTCGAAATTAGTACACCCGTGAGGATGCGTATTAGGGAGGTATAATAGTATGAACGTATTGGTTATTAATTGTGGAAGTTCTTCATTAAAGTATCAGTTGATTTCTTCCGAAACAGAGGAAGTATTGGCTAAGGGTCTTTGTGAAAGAATCGGAATTGACGGAAGTATGATTACACATACGCCGGCAGGAGGAAATAAAGTTTCAGCAGAAGTTCCTATGGCAGATCATACGGATGCCGTTCGTTATGTGATTGAAAAATTAACAGACCCTGAGGTTGGAGTAATTCAGTCTCTTGATGAAATAGATGCCGTAGGACATCGTATTGTACATGGAGGAGAAAAATTTGCAAGCTCTGTCATTATTGATGATGAAGTAATGGCAGCTATTGAAGAATGCAATGACCTGGCACCATTGCACAATCCGGCGAATTTAATCGGTATTAATTCCTGCAAGGCAATTATGCAGAATGTACCGATGGTAGCAGTATTTGACACAGCATTCCATCAGACAATGCCTAAGAAAGCGTATTTATATGGACTTCCATATGAATACTATGAAAAATACAAAGTAAGAAGATATGGGTTCCACGGAACCAGCCATGATTTTGTTTCTAAGCGTGCAGCAGAGATGATTGGTAAGAATAGGGATGACCTTAAGATTATCGTATGCCATCTGGGTAACGGAGCATCCATTTCAGCTGTTGACCATGGAAAGTCTGTAGATACCTCCATGGGTATGACTCCGTTAGAGGGTCTTATTATGGGAACCAGAAGTGGTGATATCGACCCGGCCATCGTTGGTTTCCTGGCTGAAAAAGAGAATATGACAGCGGAAGAGGTGATTTCTGTATGCAACAAGAAATCCGGTATCTTAGGATTGTCAGATGGTGTTTCCAGTGATTTCAGAGATTTGGAAGCAGCTGCTAACGAAGGAAATCAGAAGGCGCAGGATGCATTGGAGGCATACGCATACCGTGTAGCAAAATATATCGGCTCTTATGTTATGGCAATGAAGGGTGTGGATGTTATCGCATTCACAGCCGGTGTAGGTGAGAACAATAAGACCATGCGTGCCGCTATCGGCGATTATCTGAGTTGGCTCGGTACCAGCATAGATCCGGAGAAAAACCAGATTCGCGGAGAAGAAGTAATTCTTTCCAAGGATACGGATAACGTGGTTACCATGATTGTTCCGACCAACGAAGAATTGGCCATCGCAAGAGAAACGGTACGTTTAGTAGTACAATAGAAAGACTGGGGGAGAGTGTAAACTCTCCCTTTTCTTAAAACAAGGGGTAGGATTGTGAATTTACCTGAAAATGTGAAGTATATTATTACAACTTTAGAGAATGCCGGATACGAAGGATACGCAGTGGGTGGCTGCGTCAGGGATACGGTTTTGGGAAGAAATCCGGATGATTGGGATATCACCACCAGTGCATCCCCGCAGCAGGCAAAGCAGCTGTTTGCAAAGACCATTGATACGGGTATCCAGCATGGAACCATAACCGTTCTTTTAGGAAAGGAAACCTATGAAGTAACTACTTATCGGATTGACGGAGAATATGAGGACAGCCGCCATCCGAAGGAAGTGATTTTTACATCCAATCTGTTAGAAGATTTAAAGCGCCGGGATTTTACCATTAATGCCATGGCTTACAATGACAGAAGCGGAATGGTGGATGCATTTGGAGGAATGGAAGACCTTAAGAATGGGCTCATCCGTTGTGTGGGGAATCCAAGGGAGCGTTTTACGGAGGATGCCCTTAGAATGATGAGGGCAGTACGCTTTTCCGGTCAGTTGGGATATACCATTGAAAAAGAAACGGCAGAAGCGGTAACGGAGCTGGCACCGACTTTGGAAAAAATCAGTGCAGAGAGAATCTGTACAGAGCTTACCAAGTTAATGGTTTCCGACAATCCGGATTATTTGAAAAAAGCCTATGAAATGGGTATGACGGATGTATTCCTGCCGGAATTCAATGAGACAATGGTTACCACTCAGAATCATCCACACCACTGCTATAGTGTGGGAGAGCATATTTTACATTCTCTTACAATGGTGCGTAAGGATAAGCTTCTGCGGTTTGCCATGCTGTTTCATGATATGGGAAAACCACTGACCAAAACTACGGACGAGAACGGAATTGACCATTTTTACGGACATGCGGCTCATTCTGCAGAAATAGCGGATAGAGTCATGAAGCGTCTCCGTTTTGACAATGATACCAGACGGAAGGTGGTTACCCTGGTAAAATATCACGATTTGAAAATCGGGCTGACACCAAAGCAGGTAAGAAAGGCAATTGTTACTGTGGGAGAAGAACTGTTTCCGTTGCTGTTAGAGGTAAAGAGAGGGGACTTTCTTGCACAGAGCATGTATATGCGTGAGGAAAAGGAAGCGGAGCTGGCAGAGCTTTTCCGCATATATGCGCAGATATTGGAAGAGAAGAATTGTATTTCGCTAAAGGATTTGGCAATAACGGGAAGCGATTTGATTCAGGCAGGAATGAAGCCGGGAAAAGAAATCGGAGAAGTGCTGGAATATTTGTTTGAAACCGTCCTGGATAATCCGGAGGATAATACAAAGGAAATCCTGCTTGAGAAAGCGGCAGACAGAATAGAAAAATAAATCCAATTCCCCAAGGAATAATTCATACTTTGGAGCTTTTTTTCATAAGATAGAACATCCGTAAATAACAATCGGATAATTTCTTATAAGGAGCAGGAGAGATGAATGACCGAGCGGTTGGAATTTTAGAACAGTATGATTTATCGGTGGAACGGACATGGAAAGGAAGAGGTGCCATTCTTTTTGAAGCAAAGGATGGCATCTATATTCTGAAGGAATATAAAGGTGCACTAAGCAGATTAGCATATATTGCAGACCGTTTGCAGAAGGTACGCGAAAACGGATATGGGGATATAGAAGAAATCATTCCCAATAAAGAGGGCGAGTTTCACTGCGTAGATTTTTACAGAACAACCTATGTTGTAAAACGGTATTTTGAGGCGAAGGAGTGCAATATCAGAGAGAAGCAGGAGTGTCTTCAGGGAATCCGTGCATTAGGGAAATTGCATAATGCCATGGAGGGAATTACCGAAAAAGAGTCTGCATGCGTAGAAGAACTTCCTCTTTCATACGAATTCCAAAAACGAAATGCGGAATTAAAGCGGGTGCGCCGGTATTTGCATGGCAAAGGACAGAAATCGGAGTTTGAGCGCTTTTTACAGGACCATTACGATTATTTTTTTGAAAGGGCAGTGGAGACAGAAAAGCAGCTGCAAAGAGAAGATATCGCTGCCTGGTTGGAAAAAATACAGGAAAACCGGACCTATTGCCACGGAGACTATCAATATCATAATATCTTAGTGGACGGTAAGCATTCCTATATTATTAATTTTGATAAAATGACATTGGATAATCCCACAAAGGACGTATATTTCTTTGCCAGAAAGCTTTTGGAAAAAAACAACTGGGATTTATCTCTTGGCAGGGAATTAATGACTGCCTATAATGAAGAAAGAAACCTGCAACAGGATGACTTATTGCAGTTAAAATATCGCTTTTTATATCCGGAAAAATTTTGGAAAATTGTAAATTATTATTACAATAGTCCTAAGGCATGGATATCTTATAAAAACACAGAGAAATTAGAGAATGTTCTTTTACAGGAGGAACGCAAAGAAGCGTGGATACATACCATGTTTTCGTAATGTGGAGAGAAGAATGAACAAAAGAAAGAGATGGCTATGTCTGTTATTCTTTTGTGTGATACTGGCAGGCTGCAGTACAACACAAAAAGAAGAACAGGCAAAAAAAGAATTAGAAACAGGGTTTATACCGGCAAGAGCGGGAATGTATGATAGTGCAGATACGGCTGTGATTAAACAGATTAACCGGTCAAAGGAAACCATTGTTTTTTACAATCTGGTACGGGAGCGCAGTTATACCCTGAATTACGATGGCACCACCGGATTATATGATAAGTATGGCAGCTCTGTTTCCATGGAACAGCTAAAGGAAGGGGACATTGTAGATATTACTTTCCTGAAAAGCAAGAAGATGCTGGCATCCATACAGATGTCAGAGACTTCTTTCTGTCTGGATGATGTGGAGCGTTTTACCATCAATGAGAAGAAGCAGGAAATCATAATTGGGGAGAATACCTACCGCTTTGAGGATGAGCTCTTGATTTTTTCCAAGGGCAAACAGGCAGAGCTGATGGATATTAACCAAGTAGATACTCTGGTAGTTCAAGGAATTGACCGTACCGTGTACAGCATAGCCATAGATAAGGGACATGGTTATCTGCGGTTAAAAAACGATGAGTATTTCTGGGGAGGATGGATAGAGGTAGGACAGGAAATTATCCGTCCGATTGAAGAAGATATGCTTTTGGTGGTTCCGGAGGGAAAATACGAAGTTGTGGTATCTACCAAGGGAATCACAGAGACAAAGACGGTGAATATAAAGAGGGACAAAGAGACCGAATTGGACCTGGGAGATTTAAAACGGGAAGACAAAAAGAAATTCGGAACTCTGTTAATTGCGGTCCGTCCAGATTCCGCAGAGGTCTATATTGATGGTGAAAGAGCAGATATCAGTGAACCTTGTAAAGTAGAATACGGGATTCATCAGTTGATGGCAAAAGCCGAAGGCTATCAGACCGTAACCCAGTATATAAAAGTAGGACAGGAAAGCGCCGGAATCGAGATTGTAATGGAAAAAGAAACGGCGGGAAGTGTATCTTCCAATTCCACGGGTAATACGGTGTCCGGAAATGATACCGTAACGGCTTCGGGTGGTAAACTTACCATTGACGCACCGGATAAAGTAGAAGTATATTTGGATGGCTCCTATGTGGGAATTACACCGGTAAGCTTTACCAAGACGGTGGGTATCCATGTTATTACACTGCGTGCTAAGGGATATGAGACAAAGAGTTATACCATTAATATTGAGAATACGACTACCAATGAGAGTATGTCCTTTTCGGAATTAGTGAAGGTTGTTGAAGAAGAGGAAGACGAGGAAGAAGACAAAGATAACGAAGACGATGACGACAAAAAGGACGATGATGATAAAGATAAGGAAGAGAAAGAGACTAGTACCCAGAAGACCCAAGAGGATGATAAGGTAGCGGAGAGCAAAACAGAGAATCAGGAAGAAAAAGGCAGCACGGCAGAAACCGAGAACAAGGAACCCGCTTCCAATGACAAGACAGAAGAAGGGGCTTCTAAGGAGGAAGACAAGCCAAATACGGCAAGTGAAGAGGACTCGGTAACAGATTCATCTGATAGTGAGGACAATCCCACCGGATAAGCAGAAAAAGGAAGAGAAAAATATCCTTTAAAATCTGGACAAAACCCAGAAAAACCTTGACAAAACAAGGCAAAACGGCTATATGTATATATAGACGTTTGAAACGTACTAACTAGATTAACTCGTTTAAGAGGAGGAGTTCATAATGAACAAGACAGAATTAGTAGCAGCTATGGCAGAAAAAGCTGGCTTATCTAAAAAAGATGCAGAAGCAGCATTAAAGGCTTTCACAGAAACAGTAGCAGAAGAATTAAAGAAAGGTGAAAAAATCGCTTTAGTTGGTTTTGGTACATTCGAAGTTTCTGAAAGAGCAGCAAGAGAAGGAAGAAATCCTCAGACAGGTGCAACAATGACAATTGCAGCATCTAAGGCTCCTAAGTTCAAAGCTGGTAAGGCTTTAAAGGATGCTATCAACTAATATAGGTTGTATATGTGTGAATTATGAGGTAAGTACAGTATGTACTTACCTTTTTTCACATCTATGATGTAAAACGCTCCGCGACGAGTTCGCTTGCGAACTCTTATTAGAAGGGAATTATTATGAGACTAGATAAATATTTAAAGGTGTCACGCTTAATCAAACGCCGTACCGTGGCAAATGAGGCGTGTGATGCAGGCAGAGTATTGGTAAACGGAAAAGTGGCAAAGGCTTCCGTAAATGTATCTGTAGGAGATCAGATTACCATTCAGTTTGGAAATAAAGATGTTTCGGTAGAAGTTTTGGCAGTAGAAGAAACTGTCAGAAAAGAAGAAGCAAAAGAATTATTTAAGTATATATAGGCATATTTTAAATGGGTGTCCAATATAATCTAAGGTAAACCGAAGATTGGAGGCCCTTTTTTATGGAAGATTTAAGCAGTGTTAAGCATCAGCATAAATTATCATTACATAACCGGAAAGACTGTACGATAAGCGGAGTAGTAGATGTTCTTTCCTTTGACGTCAGTGAAATTCTCCTTGAGACAGAGCAGGGAATGCTAATGATCCGGGGAAGCGCATTGCATGTAACCCGCCTCACATTGGAAAAAGGAGAGATAGAAATCGACGGAAAGATAGATTCCCTTACCTATTCCGAGCATGGACCTCACGGGGGAAGTGAAACTTCATTTTTGGCAAAACTGTTCAAATAGGGGGATGATGTGCTGAGTCAGAGTATCAATCATGAAATTCAGTTTCTGCTCCATTCCTTTTTGCTGGGAATAGTCATCACCTTTGTTTACGATAATATCCGTGTTCTTCGCCGCGTACTGCGTCACAATGCGTTTTGGATATCTCTGGAGGATTTGGTGTTCTGGATTGCGGTTGCCATTTCTATTTTTTTACTTCATCACAGAGAAAACAACGGAGTATTCCGGTGGTTTTCTATTTTAGGGGCATTGGTGGGAATGGTAATATACCGGAAAATATGCAGTAATTTTTATATAAAGAATATGACCATTGCCTTAAGAAAGATACTGCATATATTGTACCTTTTCTTTGCAACCGTATTTTCCCCGTTTTATTTTGTGGAAAAAAAGATTGCGGAGTTTGGTAAAAAGATGGGGCGGAAAACCAGGCATGCCGTTTCCCTGAAAAAAATACGGTTGACGTTCTATGGGAAAATGATTAAAATGACATTATGTAAACGAAAGAAGAAATCAGGAAAGAAGAGAAGGAGAAAGCATGAACAGAAGGATAGTCGTCCGTAAAAAGCGTCAGAATGGATTTAGTGTTGCGCTTGTTATCATGGTTATACTGATGTTGATGGTAGTAGTGGGCTTCAAGCAATACGAACTGAAGCAAAAGCAGGAGGAATATGCGGCGAAAGAGCAGCAGCTTCTGGACGAGATTGCGGAAGAAGAGAAGCGGGTGGAAGAAATCGAAGAATACCGCAAATACACACAGACCCAGAAATATGTGGAAGAAGTAGCAAAAGAAAAACTGGGACTGGTAAATGAAAACGAAATTATTTTTAAATCGGAATGAAACGACCTTTCATCTTTACCTTAGGGCATCTTACCTTAAGGTAAAGATTTTTTTATTGTAAGGACTACGTATTTTGACAAATATTGCAGGAACCATCTAGTATAATCAGTCTTTGCTACAAAGGGAAAAGAAATTAAGAATTAGAAAATGGAAGGGCTGAAAATATGAAACACACATATGTAAAGGGAACAGCAGAAGAATCGGCATACTTGTTGGAATATGAAAAGCAGAGAATAGAGACCTGTGCAAGGTCGTTTGAGGAATTGGCAAAAATATTTATTTATCTTCCTGAAAAAGAGGAAAAGACAGAAGCTTTGGAAGGAGCTGACCGGGCGGATAGAAAAACCATATTATGGAAGAAACGCCTTATGGAAAACCGGGAGCTTTTTGCGGATAATTTAAGAGAAATGGCAACGATTATGGGACAGGTTGCCAAAAAGAATGTGCGGGCAGTCTGGTTTCCGGAAAAGAAGAAACGGCAAATGATACATATTTTGGAAGAGGAAGGGCTATTGGTGCAGGATATGTATCAGTTGGAAAAAGAAGACGGGAAATCCCTTCTGGCTGTGCGCGTTAAAGGAAAGAAAAACGTACAGGGGACAAGCGAAGAGCTGGCAGGATATTTATCCGTTCTCTTGAATATGCATTTACAGCCCATGGTGGGCATGCCGTTTTTTATACCAAGGGACTATGAGACCCTGTATTTTGAGGAAGAAGCCAAGCTGGCGGTGTTGAGCGGATATGCTAAGGCGGTAAAAGAAACGGAAAAGGTATCCGGAGACAATTATTCCTTTTTTGAAACCGGAAGCGGATATTATATGGCTATTTTATCCGATGGGATGGGCTCCGGGGAGAAGGCATGTGCAGATAGCGAGATGGTGGTGGATATGGCGGAGAAATTAATGGATGCCGGATTTTCACTGGAAACCACCGTGCAAATGATTAACGATGCATTGCTTGCGGGAAGTGAAAACACCAATATGTCCACATTGGACCTATGCGGGGTCGATTTGTATGAGGGCATGGCTTCTTTTGTAAAAATCGGAAGTGCGTGTACCTATATTAAGAACGGCGACCGGGTGGAAAAGCTGGTGTCCACAGCCCTCCCCTTAGGCGTTTTTCATAAACAGGACATTACGGTAATCCAACGGGAAATTAAGGATGGCGATTATATTGTTATGCTTTCGGATGGAGTTATGGACTGCCTTACAAAAGAAAAAGGGGATGAATTTATGAAGGAACTGATTTCTGAATTGACGTATGAAAGGCCGACGGAGATTGCCAATTATATTATGAAGTATGTGCTGAATATCAGTAAGGGAAGAATACAGGATGATATGACGGTATTGGTTATGGGATTTTGGGAAAACAAATACGAATAGAAAAAGAGCGGGATTGATTTTTCAAAATGCCTTGGGTATAGTGTATGTAGTACTTTATGGCTGTCAGAGCCATGGGCTGGGTTTTATCAAATACGAATAAGAGGTTTTTTGTGTTTAGTAAGATTGAAGCATACATGCAACGGTATCAAATGGTAGAAGAAAAGGATGTTATCGTCGCCGGAGTATCCGGGGGTGCTGATTCGGTATGCCTTTTTTTCCTGTTGGAGGAGTATTGCCGAAAGAAAAATGCCCAATTGATTGTTGTGCATGTGAACCATGGTCTACGGGAGGATGCAAAAGAAGATGCTTCTTATGTGGAAGCGCTCTGTGCAGAATTCGGGGTGCCGTTTCATCTGTACGAAAAGGATATTGCCGCCATGGCAAAAGAACGGGGAATGGGAACGGAAGAAGCCGGCAGAATCGCAAGGTATGAAGCCTTTTCTGAGACATTGGCCCAATATGGAGGAAAGGGAAAAATTGCGGTTGCCCATCATAAAAACGATAGGGCAGAAACGGTTCTGTTTCATATGTGCCGCGGCTCCAATCTGGCAGGATTAACCGGAATTGTCCCGGTAAGGGATAATATAATACGTCCCCTGTTATGTGTCGGGCGCGATGAAATCGAGGATTATTTAAAGGGAAAAGGGCGCAGGTTCTGTATAGATTCTACAAATGAAGAAAATACTTATACAAGGAATAAAATCCGCAATGTAGTGCTTCCGTATCTGGAAAAGGAAATCTGTGAAAATGCGTCTGCCCATATGGCAGAGGCTGCAGAGGAATTGGGTAAAATCCGGAATTATATTGAAGAACAGACCGAGTCGGTACAGGAAAAGATACTGGTAAAAAAAGAGGACCGGATTTGTATAAGGAAAGAAGAGTTTGGAAAATGTCATGAAGTCATCCGTAAGCAATTGATTTTACGGGCATTGGAATATATGGTTCCGGGCAGGAAGGATATAGGGGCCGTTCATGTGAACGATACCTTGGCTCTTTTTACCAGACAAAGCGGAAAGCAGATACATCTGCCGTATGAATTGGTGGCGGAGAATCAATATGAGGAAGTGGTTATCCGAAAAAAGGAGATAGCAGATACCGGGGATAAGACATGTATTCCGCTTACGATTCCGGGCAGAATAAGGATTAGTCCGGAGCAGGTGGCAGAAATACAGGTGTTTTCCGTAGATAAAGGAACCAAGATTCCGCGAAAAACATATACGAAGTGGTTTGATTATGATAAAATAAAGTGTTGTCCGACCATTCGGCACCGTAGAACCGGCGACTACCTGATTATCTCAGAAAGTGGTAACCATAAGAGTATGAAGGAATACTTTATAGAAGAGAAGGTGCCACGGGAAGAAAGGGATAAATTGTTCCTGTTAACGGAAAACAATCATGTTTTGTGGGTAATCGGGATGCGTATTAGTGAGTATTATAAGATTACCGAGCAGACAAAAACAGTTTTGCAGGTAACCGTATTAAATGAAAAATAAAAAGGAATGCGAAAGAGGAGAAAACATGGCAGAGAAAATTAGTGTTTTATTAACAGAAGAAGAAGTGGACAGAAAGATTCAGGAAATTGGTGAGCAGATTAGCAAGGATTATGCAGGGGAACAGGTACATTTAGTATGTGTACTTCGCGGAGGCGCTTTTTTCATGTGTGAACTTGCAAAGAGAATTACCGTTCCGGTATCCTTGGACTTCATGTCCGTATCCAGCTACGGTGGGGATACCAAGTCAAGCGGTGTGGTTAAGATTGTTAAGGATTTAGATGATTCTTTGGCAGGCAAGCATGTAATCGTAGTAGAGGATATCGTGGATTCCGGAAGAACATTAAGTTACTTATTGGAAATGTTAAAGGACAGAGGACCAAAGAGTATGAAACTCTGTACATTATTAGATAAGCCGGATCGTCGTGTAGTAGATGTACAGGTGGACTATACAGGATTTCAGATTCCGGATGAATTCGTTGTAGGGTATGGCTTAGATTATGATCAGAAATATCGTAACCTTCCTTATATCGGAATTGTAGAATTAGATGCAGAATAAGGGGGATTCCGAATTGACCAAAAACAATAAAGGATTTAATTTGTATTTCCTGATTATGCTGGGTATTTTACTTGTCATGATTTGGTATACATCCGCAAATTCTTCAGGTAACAATTATACAAAGGGGACCTTTGTTAAGGACTTGGAAGCCGGAACGGTAACCGGTGTTGTGATTCAGCCAAATGCAGAGACACCGACCGGTATTGTAAGCGTAGAAAAGAAGAGTGGGGAAACCAATCTGCTATATGTTACGGACGTAACGGAGATTCAGGACCTTCTGGAACAGTATGATATTGATCCGCGGGTAAAGGACATTCCAAGGGAAAATTGGTTCTTAGCTTATGTGTTACCGATTCTGTCTGTAGTTGCAGTGGGATTATTCCTGTTTTTCCTTATGAACGCCCAGAATGGCGGTGGCGGAGCCAATGCCAAGATGATGAACTTTGGTAAAAGCCGTGCGAGAATGTCAACGGACAATAAAATAACCCTGAAGGATGTGGCAGGACTCCAGGAGGAAAAAGAGGATTTGGAAGAAATTATCGATTTCTTGCGTCAGCCTGCGAAATATACAAAGGTTGGAGCCAGAATTCCGAAGGGTGTTCTTTTGGAAGGTCAGCCGGGTACCGGTAAGACCCTGCTTGCAAAAGCCGTTGCAGGAGAGGCAAATGTACCGTTCTTTAGTATCTCCGGTTCTGACTTTGTGGAAATGTTTGTAGGTGTAGGTGCATCCCGTGTACGTGATTTGTTCGCAGATGCAAAGAAGAATTCACCTTGTATTGTATTTATTGATGAAATTGATGCCGTGGCAAGACGCCGTGGAACCGGTATGGGTGGCGGTCATGATGAAAGAGAGCAGACACTGAACCAGCTCCTTGTAGAAATGGACGGTTTTGGTGTGAACGAAGGAATCATCGTAATGGCGGCAACCAACCGTGTGGATATTTTAGATCCTGCTATCTTGCGTCCGGGACGATTTGACCGAAAGATTACTGTTTCTGCACCGGATGTACGTGGCAGAGAAGATATCTTAAAGGTTCATGCCAAGAACAAACCACTTGGTGATGATGTGGACTTGACACAGATTGCCCAAACAACAGCAGGATTTACAGGTGCGGATTTGGAGAACCTTTTAAATGAAGCGGCAATTGTAGCGGCTAAGGATGACAGAGCATTTATCAAACAAGACGATATCAAGAAGTCCTTCATTAAAGTGGGAATCGGTTCGGAAAAGAAGAGCCGCGTGATTTCCGATAAAGAAAAGAAGATTACGGCTTATCACGAAGCCGGTCATGCTGTTTTGTTCCATTTATTGCCGGATGTTGGACCTGTGTATACGGTTTCTATCATTCCAACCGGTGTAGGGGCAGCAGGTTATACCATGCCGCTTCCTGAAAAGGACGAAATGTTCCTTACTAAGGGACGTATGCTTCAGGATATTATGGTATTGCTTGGCGGACGAATTGCAGAAGAAATTACTTTTGACGATGTTACAACGGGAGCCTCCAATGATATTAAGCGTGCAACCAAAGAAGCACGTCGCATGGTAACCCGCTACGGTATGAGCGAAAACATCGGTGTTTTAAATTATGATGCAGATGATGATGAAGTATTTATCGGACGTGACTTAGCCCATACAAAGAGTCACGGTGAATACATCACAGGAGAAATCGACAAAGAAGTTAAGAGTATTGTGGATGATTGCTATGCAAAGGCAAAAGCAATGCTTCTTGAGAATAAAGATGTATTAGAGCGCTGCGCCCAGCTTTTACTGGAAAAAGAAAAGATTGGACAGGAAGAGTTCGAAGCATTATTTGAAACGGAATAATTGGTTAAAAGGGTGTCAATCAGTGGATTGGCACCTTTCCTTGTTGAAAATGCACAAAAACAGCAAAAGGAATTTGTTAATTTTGTGAATCCTTGGTATTTACGAAAAGAGGACGAACTGCTATTATAATCTCGTAACCTCCCCAATACATTTTGTAGTTTTATTAAATACCCCATAAGAAATACCTTCTCTAAAAAGACAGCATTTGCTGTCTTTTTTACTTTCTGGGGATTGAGCCGGGATATAGTCTGTGTACGACATGCTCTCGCTCCACTTATAACGCAGCGGTACTAGACTCGAAAAGACCTCGTCAAGTACCGGCGTGAACATAGCGTCGTGTACAGACTATATCCCGGCTCAATCAACCAGACAGTCAGAAAGAACACGTTGAGAGTATATAGTAAAGTAGAAAAAATGCTTGCACTTTAGTGTGTAGTATGGTATAAATATACAGTCGGTTAAAAAACTGATGAATGGGCAGATTCCCGAGTGGCCAAAGGGGACAGACTGTAAATCTGCTGCAAATTGCTTCGGTGGTTCGAATCCACCTCTGCCCATTAGCGTGTTGATGAGGTCGGCTGGAACAGTGCATGCACATATGTCCGCGTTTTCGACTATAACACGCAATTTGACATAGCGTCCGCAGGTGTGGCGGAATAGGCAGACGCAAGGGACTTAAAATCCCTCGGGAGCAATCCCGTGCCGGTTCGACTCCGGCCACCTGCAGTAGAGAGAAATGCATATGCATTTCTCTTTTTGTATTTAACAAATATTTACCAACAATATTAAGAGAAAATTAATTGCTCCATACGTAGATAAATGGTACTATGCAAGTGACATGAATAATGTCAGAGGATTTATGGGAAAATAATGAAAAAGGAGATTGATAAGATGAAAAGAACAATTGCGATTGTATTAAGTGGTTTATTAATGATTGGATTAATCGGATGTGGTAAAAAAGCAGAAACACCGGGCGATACTACCGTAACGGAAGCGGTTGCGGCAACGGATGCTACCGATTTACTTACACAGGTTTGGAACAGCTATGACGATGCAGACAAGTTTGCAATCGGAGGCGGTGATTACGGCAATATTGTTATGGATGCACCGGGTAAGTTTGATGTTTCCATGGTAGAAGATTTGGATGCAATGTTAGGTCTTCCGCAGAGCAGTGCTTCTATGATTGATGATGCAGCCTCCATTCTGCATATGATGAATGCCAATACCTTTACGGCAGGTGCTTATCATGTAGCAGATACCGCCAACCAGCAGACAGTAGTGGATTCCTTGAAGGAAAACATTATGAACAGACAGTGGATGTGCGGTTTCCCTGACACATTAATCGTGGCAAAGGTAGGCAGTGAATATGTGGTTTCCGCATTTGGTAACGCAGAAATTATTGAAAACTTCAAGAATAAGTTAAGTGAGACCTTCTCTTTAACCGATATTGTTTATGAGGAAAGTCTGACAGAATAGGAAAAGAAGCAGGCAATCAATGATATAATAAATTGATTGCCTGTATTTGCAATAAAGGAATAAGGAGGAGAGCATGGTTTTTTCCGGCATACCATTTTTATATTATTTCTTGCCATGTGTGTTAGTGGCTTATTTTGTTGTGCCGAAAAAAGCAAGAAATCTTGTCCTTTTAATCAGTAGTTTGCTTTTTTATGCATGGGGAGAACCGGTTTATGTATTCCTGATGCTGTTTTCCATTGTAATCGGATATATTACGGGTATCCTTTTGGAAAAAAGCAGGGAAAAGACCTGGCGGATACTAACGCCGGGAAGGATACTTGCCGGTTCTGTTTTTGTATTTGTGGCTGTCTTTGTTTATTTTAAGTATACGGACTTTTTAATAGCTAATATTAATGGGCTGACAGGGGCTGATATTCCCTTGTTAAAAATTGCCCTTCCTATAGGAATCAGCTTTTACACCTTTCAGATCATTTCCTATTTGGTGGATGTATATCGTGGGGAAGTGCCGGCGCAGGAAAACCTTATTTCTCTGGCGGCCTATGTTGCCATGTTTCCGCAGTTGATTGCGGGTCCGATTGTAAGATACAAGGATGTTTCAAAGCAGATAAATGAACGCGGGACAACATGGGAGATGGCAGAGGCCGGTGTTACAAGATTTGTCATTGGCTTGTCTAAGAAAATTCTGATAGCCAATGAATTAGGGGAATTGTGCACCATTTTCAGGGATTCTGCGGATAAGTCGGTACTCTTTTATTGGTTATATGCTGTTGCGTTTATGTTGCATATTTACTTTGATTTTTCCGGCTACAGCGATATGGCAATCGGTCTTGGTAAGCTTTTTGGATTTGCCTTCCCGGAAAACTTTAATTATCCATATATGGCCGGAAGTGTTACGGAATTCTGGCGCAGATGGCATATGACATTAGGAACCTGGTTTAGGGATTATGTATATATTCCTCTTGGCGGTAACCGGGTATCCAACGGAAAATGGTACCGCAATATTTTTATCGTGTGGATGTTTACCGGTATCTGGCATGGTGCGGCATGGAATTTTCTCTTCTGGGGGCTTTACTTTGCCCTTTTCCTCATTATCGAAAAGAAATGGTTGTTAAAGATATTAGAAAAGAGTAAGTGGTTTGCACATGCGTATTTGATTTTCTTTGTTCTCATCAGCTTTGTGATTTTCAATGCCCCTGATATGGGAACTGCATTTGAGGATATTGGACGGCTTTTTGGTACGGGTGGCATACCGTTGATATCAAAAGAAGCTGTCTATTACGCAAAAAGCTACGGCATTACTCTGCTTGTGGGAATCATAGGATGTACGCCGGTGCTTTCGTGGATAAGAAGGATATTTGTGAAAAATGAAGAAATTCAGACAGATGCAAAGGCCGGAAAATGGCAGCTCATGTATTGCATAATGAAGCCGGTTGTCCTTGCGTTCTTAGTCATTTTATCAACAGCGTATCTGGTGGATGGAAGCTTTAATCCGTTCCTGTATTTTCGGTTTTAAGGAGGGATTGAAGGATGAATGAAAAGATAGTTAAAGAAGAAAAAATGAGGTCAAATTCGGGCAAATACGCGAGGATTTTCGTATGCCTGATGGCAGTGCTGTATCTTGGCGGAGTTTTGTGTGTTTTTGGTAAGCCGGAAACGGAGTATTCGGATACGGAGCGCCGGCGGTTAACAGGAATGCCGGAGTTTGCGTGGGAAGAATTGTGGTCGGGTGAGTATGTAGAAGAATTGGAAAAATATATGACAGACCAGTTTCCGTTACGCGATGGCTTCCGTTATCTGAAAACCAACTTTTCCCTGAATATCATGCAAAAACAGGATACGGGGAATATCTATGTAAAAGACGGGTATCTGTGTAAAATGGAATATCCTATGGATGAGGATTCCATATATCGTGCCACCCTGATATTTGAAAATCTCTATGAGAAGTATTTAAAAGATACAAAGGTGTCCCCATACATTGCAATTGTGCCTGACAAGAATTATTTTCTGGCGGGTGAAGGTGTACTTGCTATGGACTATGAAGATTTTTTTGGACAGATTTATGAGATGACACCTCATTTTACACCGATATCCATTGCAGGACAGTTGCAGCTTACGGATTATTACCGAACGGATACCCATTGGAAACAGGAAGAGATTATCGATGTGGCAGATACCCTGGCAGAAGAGATGAAGGTACCTTTTGAAGGTGATTTTGAGGTAAAAAATACAGAGATTCCTTTTTATGGTGTGTATTACGGGCAGGTAGGATTGAATTTGCCGCCGGATGATATTTCGTATTGTACGAATGAAATGCTTGAAAACTGTTATGTATACGATTATGAGAACGATAAAGAGATAGTACTGTATGATGTAAGCAACGGTGCATCGAGGGACCCGTACGAGATGTTTTTGGGTGGAAATATTTCCCTTGCGACAATAGAGAATGCGGATGCCTTATCGGATAAAGAACTGGTGGTGTTTGGGGATTCCTTCAGTCGAAGCCTGCTTCCTCTGCTTGCGGAAAGCTATCAAAAAATTACCCTTGTGGATATCCGCTATATGTGGAGTGGCCAGGTTGGAAATTATGTTGAATTTACAGACCAGGATGTGTTGTTTTTGTATAGTACATCCGTATTGAATGACAGTGTTACCTTAAAAGGATAGAACAAAGCACCCGGCATATTCATGCCGGGTGCTTCGCTTTAATTCTAGTATAGGGAGTTAAAAAATGATTACATAATTGCTGTAATGTTATATACTTTTTTACCTTCTTCGATAGGAATCAGGTTGCCTTCGATTTCCTTGCCGTCTACAAGCATCTTCTTGATACCCTTCTGATTACCGTCCGGGTTTTCTACCTTGATGATGTATTCTGCACCACGGAAGGTTCTTCTGATGGTCATGTCCTTGATGGTATCAGGGATACATGGATCAACGATAAGACCGTCAAAGTCAGGACGTACACCTAAAATATGCTGTGATACATTGGTAAATGTCCAAGCTGCTGTACCGGTTAACCAGCTGTTCTTAGCTTCGCCGTGATTCTTTGCATCACAACCGGCAATCATCTGTGCATAAGCATATGGCTCTGCGCGATGAATCTCACTAATATCCTCTGTGTAAGCAGGGCAAGTCTTTTTGTAAACTTCAAATGCTCTGTTACCACGTCCGATTACAGTTTCTGCAATGGAAATCCATGGATTATTATGACAGAAGATACCGGCATTCTCTTTGTATCCCGGTGGATAAGAAGAGATTTCACCAAGATTTACGTAATATCTCTGGTAAGCAGGCTGTAATAATACAATACCGTACTTGGTATCCAGTCTTTCTTTTACGGAATTAAGTGCTTTCTCAGCAAGCTTTTCTTCCACACCGATACCGGCCATAACACACATACCCTGTGGCTCGATAAAAATCTGGCCTTCTTCACATGTGTGGGAACCGATAATATCGCTGTTTGCGTCATAAGCACGGACAAACCATTCGCCGTCCCAACCTGCAGTAACAACTGCCTGGTACATATCAGCAACTTTTGCGCGCACTTCTTTGGCTTCATCAGCTAAGCCCATCTTTTCACAGATGGTTGCATATTCATTGCCGTACTTAACATACATACCGGCAATGAATACGGATTCTGCCACAGGACCTTCGCTTGGTCCTGTAGTCTGGAAGGATTCACCCGGTGTTTCAGAGAAACAGTTGAGGTTCAAGCAGTCATTCCAGTCAGCACGACCAATAAGAGGGAGGTTATGAGGTCCTTTTCTTGTATCGAAATAATTAAAGGATCTGCGTAAGTGTTCCATAAGAGGCTGAGCCAATTCAACCTTATTATCAAAAGGAACCATTTCATCTAAAATCGAATAGTCACCTGTTTCGCGGATGTAAGCAGATGTTCCTGCAATTAACCACAATGGGTCATCGTTAAAACCGCTACCGATATCCATGTTACCGGTGTTGGTAAGAGGCTGTTACTGGTGATAAGCGCTTCCGTCTTCAAACTGAGTAGAAGCGATATCAATAATTCGCTCTCTTGCGGATTCCGGAATCAAATGTACGAAACCAAGTAAATCCTGGCTGGAATCTCTGAATCCCATACCACGTCCCATACCGGATTCATAGTAAGAAGCGGAGCGGGACATATTAAAGGTGACCATACACTGATACTGGTTCCAGATATTTACCATACGGCAAAGTTTGTCATCTTCTGTTTCCAGAGTGTATTTGCTAAGTAAGTTGTTCCAATATTCTTTCAATGCAGCCAAAGCAGCGTCAGCTTTTTCGGTTGTATTGTAACGTTCTAACATGGCATGAGCCGGTTTCTTATTAATTACATTAAGAGCTTCCCATTTTTCAGCAACAGGATTTTCAATGTAACCAAGAACAAATACATAAGTAACCTCTTCGCCCGGCTTCAGGGAAGCATTCAACTGGAAGGAACCGATTGGAGACCATCCGCTTGCTTCGCTGTTCTTAGAAGCACCGTTTTCTACTACTTCCGGATTGGAAGGGCTTCTGTATGCGCCTAAGAAAGAATCTCTGTCCGTATCAAAACCTGCAACAGGAGTATTTACTGCGTAAACTGCGTAATGATTACGACGTTCACGGTACTCTGTCTTGTGATAAATAACAGAAGGCTCTAATTCTACTTCACCGGTATTTAAATTACGCTGGAAGTTAGTGCTGTCATCCACTGCATTCCAGAGACAGAATTCTATGTATGAAAATAAAGAGATATCTTTAACAGAATCACTGTTGTTCTTCAAGGTAACCTTGTTAATCTCACAGTTATCACCAATCGGAACAAAAGCGGTTACGCTTGCAGCTAAATCGTTTTTGGTACTTTCAAAAACAGAATAACCAAGACCATGGCGGCAGGCATAAGAGTCAAGCTCTGTCTGAGTAGGCTGCCAGCCCGGATTCCATACGCATCCGTTATCCTTGATGTAAAAATATCTTCCGTTGTTATCATAAGGAACATTGTTGTAACGATACCTGGTAAGACGAAGGAGCTTCGCATCCTTATAGAAGCTGTATCCGCCTCCGGTATTGGAAATTAATGAAAAGAAACTCTCGCAACCAAGATAGTTAATCCATGGTAACGGAGTCTTAGGTGATGTGATCACATACTCTTTGTTCTGATCGTCGAAATAACCAAACTTCATAATACCTTCTCCCGTTTTCTTAATTTGAAAATACAATCCTTTTACTTTATCTATATAGAAGCGAAAAAACCGCTTAACTATCAAAGGGAAAACGAAAACGATTAAGTAAACGGAGAAAAAAGAAAATTCTTCAAAAGAATTTAAAGTAAGTATATGTTATCATTCTCAAAAAAGCAAGTAAAATCAAGGATTTCTTTAAAAAATTTTTTTAAAAAACATCTGAGAACCAAAATCGGAATGGAAAAACACGAAAAAAGAGAGGAAAATGAGAAGGGAAAAAATGGGATTCATTTTACGAAAACGATAACAATATAATAGGAAGAAACACCTTCTTTTTCCGAATCGCGGTTGCAAAGCATTGTGATAAAGTGCACAAAATCCATAAAACAAATGTGTTTAAAACTAACAAAATGTGAATTCTGCCCAAAAAATATTAAAAAAGGCGTTGCATTTGTGAAAAAAGTGTTATATATTAGGTTTACGAAAACGATTAAGTAAACAAACCCTTGTACGGAACGCCTTTTTGAGACTGCCGGATTCCCGTATAAGGAAAGGGGATTTAAATGGCATCACTAAAAGATATATCCGCTGCGTGTGGCGTCTCCGTAGCAACAGTAAGCAAGGCTCTTAACGACCACAGAGATGTTGGCGAAGAGACAAAGCAGCACATAAGAGAAGTTGCTAAGCAAATGGGTTACTTCCCAAACGCTTCGGCAAGAGCATTACGAACAAACAGAAGTAACAGCATCGGTGTCCTTTTCGTAGATGAGGTGCCACAGAGTGGTCTGACACACGATTACTTCTCACATATTTTAGACAGTTTTAAGATAACCGTAGAGGCACAGGGATATGATGTTACATTTATCAACTGTAACAAGGGTAGAAAGAACACCATGTCATATCTCGAACATTGTAAATACAGAAATGTGGATGGAGTGCTGATTGCCTGTGTTGATTTTACAGACACAGAGATCAGAGAATTAATAGAAAGCGATATCCCGGTTGTTACCATTGATTATGTGTTTAACAACAAGTTGGCAGTATCCTCCGATAATGTAAAAGGGATTAAGGATTTGCTGACATACATATATGAACAGGGACATCGGAAGATTGCATACGTGTACGGACATCATTCAGCCGTTACCGATGCACGAATCAAAAGCTTTTACAAAACAGCGGCTGAGTTGGGATTAGAAATCAACGAGGATTACCTCATTAAAGGTTCTTACCGGGATGCCCAATATGCAGAAAAGCTCACCGCCAAATTATTAGATATGAAAGAACGCCCGACTTGCATCATATATCCTGATGACCTATGTGCCATGGGAGGAAGAAATGAGATTCGTTCAAGAGGGCTTCGGATTCCGGAAGATGTGTCCATAGCCGGATATGACGGAATCAATATAACACAGCAGATTGAACCGCAGCTTACTACCATCTATCAGGATACAAGAATGATAGGAAGGGTAGCAGCAGAGAATCTTATCAATCTGATAGAAAAGCCAAAGAGTTCTTTAATAGAACATGTAGTTGTGGAGGGCAACCTGATAAGAGGCCGTTCGGTCCGTAAGATGGATGCATCACAACAGAGGTAACATAATTGACATTGTGTTACCTGTATCAAGTAGTTATTTAATACTGAAAAGGTATTTAAATAAAAAATTATAAAAGTGGAGGATTTCAAAATGAAGAAAAAGTTACTCAGCGTATTACTGAGCGTTGCTATGGTAGCTACTATGTTAGCTGGCTGTGGCGCAAAAGAAGAAGCAGCTGCTCCTGCAGAAGAAGCAGCAGTTGAAGAAGCAGCTCCTGCAGAAGAAGCTCCGGCAGAAGAAGCAGCTCCAGCAGAATCTGCATCAGCAGATCCATTCTATGTTTACTCTTGGAACACAGAATTACAGGAAAGATTGAGCTATGTATTCGCTCAGTATCCTGAAATCGAAGAAAGAGTTGTTTACGTTAACGTAGGTGACTCCAACATTTACCAGGAAAAAATTGACGCATTATTACAGAGCCCAGATGCTGAAGATTATCCAGACTTAATCGCAGCAGAAGCAGCTTACATCATGAAGTACACAAACTCTGACTACACATTACCAGTAGCAGACCTTGGTGTAACAGAAGCTGATTTAGCAGAAATGTACCCATACACAATCCAGATTGCAACTGACCAGAGAGACGGTTCTTTAAAGGGTGTTTCATGGCAGGCATGTCCAGGTTCTTTCATGTACAGAAGAAGCTTGGCTGAAAAATACTTAGGTACATCTGATCCTGCAGAAGTTCAGGAATATGTAAAAGACTGGGATACATTCATTGAAACAGCTAAGATGATCAATGAAAAATCTGGCGGCGCTACAAAGATCCTTTCTTCTAACGACGATATTCAGAACGTATTCTTCTCAAACAAGTCTGAACCATGGGTTAACGCAGACAAGCAGTTCGTTTATGATGCATCTTTAGATAAGATGATGGACGTATACTATGAATTAGAACAGAACGATTTAACAGCTAAGACAACATGTTGGTCAGAAGAATGGAACGCTGGTCCTTCTACAGACGGTGTATTCTCTTACTTCGGATGTACATGGTTCTTACACTGGACAATCAAAGCTAACTGTGGTGGTGCTGCAGTAGGCGAAGGTACATACGGTGACTGGGCTATGTGTGGCGGTCCTCAGGACTACTACTGGGGCGGTACATGGTTATGTGCTATGAAAGATTGTTCTGACCCTGCATTAGCTGGACAGATCATGAAGGCTCTTTGCTGTGATACAGCAACAATGACAAAGATGTCAGAAGAAACACTTGATTACGTTAACAACAAAGCTGCTATGAAAGCATTATCAGACGCTGGTAAGGGTGCATATGACTTCTTAGGCGGACAGGATTTCATCGCTGTATTCTCTCCATTAGCTGAAAACGTAGACGTTTCTTGGATGTCAGCATACGACTTAACATGCAACAACTTAATGGTTGCTCAGGCTCAGTCTTATGCTAAGGGTGAAAAGGATAAAGAAACAGCAATCGCTGACTTCAAGGCAGGCGTAGCTGATGCTTATCCAGATATCACAGTAGAATAATCTACATATAATAATAAAAATAAAGCATTAAACGATGTTTGTACCGGTGCTTAGGCACCGGTACAGATATCTTTTGAAAATAACAGACTTCGCTTGGCAAGTCTTTTTTAATACTTTTTTGTAATGAAAAGTGTCAAAAAAGGCCTGTCAGGTCTTCAAATAAGTTTAAAGGAAGTGGAAAGATGCAGAAAAATAAGAAAAGAAAAACCGTTGAATATGGTAGATATGGTGTCTATTTTATCATTCCGTTTTTCATCGTATTTGCCATCTGGCAGTTGTATCCATTGTTTTATACCATCGGATTAGGATTCTGTGAAAACTACACCGATTCTATGTTCAACACAGAAGTAGGTCCTAATTTTATCGGATTAAAAAATATCAAAGAATGTTTGATAAGCAAAGACGGTGTATTGTTTGATACCTATACATGTGAGTCTATTGCAACTACCATTATCATGTGGATTATGGGCTTTGTCCCTCAGTTGGGATTGGCTTTACTCCTTGCTGTATGGTTTACAGATACTAAGGTTAAATTAAAAGGACAGGGTGCTTATAAGACAATGGTATTCATGCCGAATATCATTACAGCAGCAACTGTAGCCGTATTATTCGGTTCCATTTTGGGATATCCAAATGGTCCGGTTAACCAGTTCTTGATTCAAAACGGTATCGTACCGGAAGCAGTTCAGTTCTTATCTGAAAAATGGCTTACAAGAGGCGTTGTAGGATTTATTAACTTCTGGATGTGGTATGGAAATACTATGATCGTATTAACCGCAGGTATCTTAGGTATCAGCCCATCCTTATTTGAAGCAGCACGTGTAGACGGTGCTACCAGCGGACAGATTTTCCGTCAGATTACCTTACCGTTACTTCGTCCGATTATGTTATTCTCTTTGGTTAACTCCGCAATCGGTGGATTACAGATGTTCGATATTCCGATGTTATTGACAGCATCCGGATTGGGTGATCCTGATTACGCAACAAGAACAATTACTATGTATATCCGTCAGACAGCGTTCAGAGGTGGACGTAACATGGGTATGGCTTCCGCAGCTTCTATTGTATTGTTTGTTGTTACAACATTCTTCAGTTTATTGCTCTTCTACATCATGCGTGATAAGGATGCAATTAAAGAGAAGAAGGCTATAAAAGCAGCACAAAAAGCACTTGCAGCAAAGGAGGCGAAATAATATGAATAACAATAAAGAAGTCAGCATGAGCGCCAGCATCTTTGCATCTAAGGTATTTAGAAATTTTGTTTGTATTTTCCTTTGCTTTTTAAGTATTATTCCGTTCTGGATGATGATTGCCAACGCAACCAGAACCAGTGTTGATATTCAGGCAAACTTTTCATTGATTCCGTCTCATTATCTTATTGATAACTATGAAAAGTTAATGTATCAGGCAAACCAGAATGTACCATTGTACCGTTACATGATTAACTCATTTATCATTGCGGGCTTTAGTACAGTTGTTAACATTTATTTCTCAACACTTACTGCATACGGTGTAACCGTATACAGATTTAAAGGTGTTAATGCAGTTTGGGCTTTCATTATGGCAATCATGATGATCCCTGCACAGGTATCTTCCATCGGTTTCTACAAGATGGTTTATAACTGGGGAATGAGTAATAGCTATATTCCGTTGATTGTCCCGGCAATCGCAGCACCTGCAACCGTATTCTTTATGAGACAGTTTATGATTGCGTCACTGCCGCTTGAGATTATTGACGCGGCACGTATCGACGGTTCCAAGGAATTTACAACCTTTAATACAATCGCGATGCCATTGTTAAAGCCGGCGGTTGCAACACAGTGTATCTTTGCTTTCATCGGTTCATGGAACAACTTCTATACACCTTCCATGATTTTATCTAAGCAGGATAGATATACATTACCAATGTTTATCCAGTTGTTACGTGGTGAACGTTTCCGTTCCGATTACGGTATCATTTACGTAGGTTTGGTTATTACTGTTATTCCAATCTTCGTAGTATACTTTGCATTATCTAAGTACATCATCGCCGGTGTTGCACTTGGTGGTGTAAAAGAATAATTTGTGTAGATAAAAGGGTTACTTATTCTAATATTGGAAGTGTTAGAATAAAAATAGATTATACATATTTATATGAAGAACAAGCACCTGTTTGGGAGACAGGTGCTTGTTTTTTGCTAAAGCATAAATTGAGATATTTCCTGTGTACAAGTTGAATTACATTTGTACACAAGAAATGTAATACGGTATAATATTTCATAGGAAAAAGAGCCAAGGGAGGAAACTATGAATACATCACGTGAAAAACCGATTCCATTAACAAATAGAGACTATATGCAGGATTCTTTTTCGAATGGAAAGCCATTACTTGGGAAAAAGAAAAACCATCTTCCGGCAATGGGATGGAATAGCTGGAATGCCTTTGGTGTGGGAAATACAGCCGAGCTTACCAAGGCAATGGTAGATAAAATAGTAGAGCTTGGACTGGATAAATTAGGCTATCAATATGTGATTTTAGATGATGGCTGCTATAAATCTGAGCGTGTTGACGGATTATTAGTTAGTGAAAGCAAGAAATTTCCGGATGGGTTTAAGGATGTCAGTGACTATGTTCATAGCAAAGGCCTTAAATTTGGTATGTACAATGATATTGGTACCAAGCTTTGTAACGGTGCAGCTGTGGGAACCTGTGGATATGAAGATGTAGATACCCGTTACTATATTGATTGGGGCGTGGATTTTATTAAGGTAGATAATTGTTATTACCTGTGGGATGACGCTACCTTTGCCAGTGCAACCAATGTAAAATATGCGTATGCTCCCAATATCAAATCCATCCGTATTGTGGGAAATGATTTTGAAAAAACACTATCTGCTGCATCGGATGGCGTTATAACCGGAACCATTGGAAAAATACAGGATGATTATGCAACCTATATCGGAACTTATGACGGAACCGGTGTGGAAGCATCACCCGTTGGAGAAATGAGTTCAGAACTTGTTTTTACTGTTGCGGTTCCTTGTTCCGGTGATTATATCATCTATGTTACCTATGCGACGGGGGAAGAAATCGGATGCGGAAGCTGGCTTCAGCTTGCGACAGCAGATACCCTTCTTTTTGATGATATTGTTCCGGCTACCGAAAGTACAACTTCCTTTACGGAGAGTGAGGGAATCCCGGTTACATTGACAGAAGGAACCAACCGATTGCGTGTTATGAATCATCGTAGACAGGAGAATACATTAACTTCGTATGCAGCATTTCTGGACGGTCTTAACAAAGCAAAACCGGACCATGATATTATCTTTTCCATTTGTGAATGGGGAAAAACACAACCGCAGAACTGGGGTTATAAAGTAGGAGATTCCTGGAGAATATTAAACGATATTACTTTCTGTGTAGGAGCTGACGGAGATCCGGGTAAGTGTACCTGGACAGATGAGAATACGACAAGTATTACGTCACAGTATAACAAATGTGTCATCATGGATGAGTTTGCAGGACTGGATAAAGGTTGGAATGACCCGGATATGCTGGTAGTCGGTATGAACGGTCTTACGGATGCCATGAACAGAACACATATGGCGATGTGGTGTATGATGAATTCGCCTTTGATGCTTGGTCTTGATTTGCGACGTGTTACAAAAGGAGATTTCCTTTACAATATTATTGCAAATAAAGAACTAATTGCATTGAATCAGGATGCTCTCGGCGTTCAGGCAAAGAGAATTTACACAAGTATCGAAACCGATTCTCCGGATACGGAATATAGTAAGGATAACAATCGTTTTGATGTGTTGGCAAAACCTCTTTCTGATGGCAGTGTCGCTCTTTGCTTTATCAATCTGAGTGAAGATACATGGGCGGATACGGTTAGTATCCGTACAGAAGACATTGTCAAAATGATTGGTTCAAAGATGAAAAATGCGCAGACATTTGGGGATGCCGCATCCTACACCGTTACCGATTTATGGACAGGGGAGACTTCTTCCAATACCACGGGAGTATTCGAAGTATCCGGTGTGGAAGCCCATGGCAATGTAACGATTCGTGTTACTCCGATATGAATGTTAAGTGTGAAGCAATTTGTTACCACACTTATGAAGCAATCTTCTGATAAACGGGATATTGCTGACGTTATGGAGTACGGTTATCAGATTGGCTGGTTAGAGGATTTGGATGTTAGCCATTGTAAGGAACCTTTACAGCGTAAGAATGCCGCCCGCATCCTTCATGAATTTATGAGAATCGAACTGAGAGAATCGGATGCAGAGGATATTTCTCCTGCAAAAAAACTCCGGGATTTGTATGACTGCCGTGTCTGTGCCAAGCATGTGATGCAGGTATATACGAAAGGAATTATGGAGGGGAATTATGTGACCGATACACTCTATTTATTTGAGATGAATAGAGGGATTACGGCACAAGAGGCAGATATTTATATTGAACGGGTTTTTCAACCCGAGCTTCGAATTTTATACACATAAGAAAGCAAGCACCTGTCTCCCAAACAGGTGCTTGTTCGTTTGTATGGAAAT
Organism: Lachnospiraceae bacterium; assembly: GCA_045531685.1. Lineage (GTDB taxonomy): Bacteria > Bacillota > Clostridia > Lachnospirales > Lachnospiraceae > RGIG8767. Next base: position 66,096 of record JAZSEL010000164.1, read on the forward strand.
TTAATTATGCGATATATGCAACAAAATGTCAAAAGAGTAACCTTTTTGACGATTGGATTTGTGCAGAAAAATATGGGAAAAATTATTGACAAAAGAGGAGTCATGCCGTAGAATAACAAAGGTTGCAACGCAACAAGCCCAGATAGCTCAGTTGGTAGAGCAGAGGACTGAAAATCCTCGTGTCGCTGGTTCGATTCCGGCTCTGGGCATTACCCGAAAGGGTTTTATATATATGCGGGTGTAGTTCAATGGTAGAACACTAGCCTTCCAAGCTAG